>JAAZDR010000060.1 GCA_012512705.1 Bacillota bacterium | reverse complement strand
GTATGGAGATCTGCGTAATGCTATCGTCCATAACCGTGGCGGAGGGAAAGTAATCGCCCAACCGAATGATGATACGGTAAAGAAGATTGAGCGAATTGCCGGTTTGCTTACCAAGCCGCCGCGCGTGATCTCTTTCTTTCAAAAAGAAGTGATCACGGTCGCTGCCGAAGAACCTCTTTCTAAAGCGCTGCGCCTTCTGGACAGGTATAATTATTCTCAACTACCGATCATTAAAAAAGATGTAATAGCTGGTCTGCTTACTTCGAATATGATTGTGCGCTGGATGGCCGCCGCTCTGGAGAATGACTGTATTGGGCTACAGGAAGTTTGTGTCCGTGATCTTCTCTCTTTTAGCGGGAAGAAGGATAACTATAAGATCGTGGCAGCAATGACTTCTCTGTATGAGGTTCAAGATCTCTTTTGCCTGTACCAGGCCAAAGCCCATAAACTCGAGGCAGTCTTAATTACCCGCAACGGCAGACCGGAAGAAAAAATACTTGGGATTATCACAAATCTGGATTTGCCGCTGCTGCAGCGCCAATTATAAAAAATAAAACCCTCCAGGAACTTGCCGCAAGGCAAATACGCTTTCCTTGAGGGCCTTTATTTTGGTATGAACACTTTTTTAGAGCTTAAATAGCTCCTTTGCGTTTTTATAGAATATTAACTCCCGCTGTTCCGCAGAAATATCCAGGGCGTTCACTATTCCGATCGCTTTTTTGATGTCACCGATCTGGTGCGGATAATCGCTCCCGACAAGCAATTTTCTGTCCCCCATATAGCTTAAGGCGAATTCCACTGCTTTTGGTTCAAATGAGACACAATCAATATAGACGTCTTTAATATAATCCGATGGTTTTCGCTCAATATTTTTTAGCTCAGGGAAGGCCTCATGACATCGGTCTAGCCTTTCGGCGAGATAAGGCAGGCATCCGCCGAGATGTGCAGCAACAAGTTTCAGACCTGGAACCTTATCTAATATTCCGCTAAAAATTAACCTGGAGACAACCAGTGTTGTATCAAAAGTAAACCCTAAGGAGGCCACCATCCTGTAATCTATAAAATTATCAGAAGGCGTTGGTGTAGTGGGATGTATAAACAGGGGCACATCCAGTTCCTGCGCTGCTTCATAAAGGCAGAGGAATGACGGGTGATCAAGGTTTTTACCTTCGACATTGGTGAAAATTGTCCCGCCGACCAGCCCTAATTCTTTTACCGCCCTTTCCAGCTCTTTTGCTGATTCCTCCGGATTCTGCAGGGGCAGAGCTGCTAAGCCGTAAAAGCGGCCGGGATACTTATTGGTAATTTCCGCAAAATCATCGTTAGTAATCTTCGTCAGATAAATCCCTTTATCCCGCTCTTCAATATGTGCTCCGGGGGTGGTGAGTGAGAGCAGTTGTGTTTCCATTCCCACCTCATCTAATAGCTGCAGGCGATACTCTATATCCCTGTGCCCCGGAACAATAACATTGTAATCGCCTTCGTAAGCCAAAATATAGTTGCCGTCGTCATCTTCTGTAAGTTGGGCTACATACTTTCCCTTTTTTAACTCATTCAGGTATGCTGGCGGGTAAAAATGGTTGTGAACATCAATCCCTTTTGTTTTACTCACTTTTATCATCCTCCTTCACTTTAAAGACAGCAAAGCCTGTGTAGGCAAATATGATAGAGAAGATCGGAACAGTCCAGTTAAGTAACGCATATGGCGCAAATGAAAGCACCGGAACATCGAGGATGCCGTAGATATATAATCCCGCGGCGCTCCAGGGGATCAGGGCGGCACCAATTGTTCCGGCATCTTCTAAAGTTCTGGATAATACCCTCGGTTCAATCTTTCTTTCTTCAAAAGCATCCTTAAAGGTTCTGCCAGGTAAAATAATCGCCAGCATGGAGTTGCCCGTGACAAGCAAAGTAGCATAGCATGAAATTAAAACAGAGAGAATAAGTGTCCCTGTATTTTTTACTTTTTGTAGAAGGGCGTTGACTATTACCGTGAGGATTCCCGTTTTTTCCAAGATCCCGCCCAAGGCAGTTGCTAATAAGACCATTGAAATGATCCCCATCATACTGTTAAAGCCGCCCCTAGAAAGGAGAATATCAACTGCAGAAACCCCGGTATCGCTCACAAATCCATTAACTGCTGCATTAACGACAGCGGGAAACTTTACCCCCTGAGTGAGGATCGCCCAAAAAACGCTAATGACAACAGTTACCGAGAGGGCTGGAACAGCAGGCACCCGCTTAATTGACAAAAGGATTACTAAAAGCGGTGGGACAAGTGTTAATATTGAAACATTGAATGAATTGTTTATAGTATTTAAAATGCTGTTCACTGTTTCTGTATTTACACTGCCGTTCGTACCGCTGAATCCCAATAAAGTATAGGTTATAACGCAAACGATTGTTGCCGGGATAGTCGTATAGAGCATAGAACCGATATGCCCGAATAAATCAGCTCCAGCCATGGCCGGGGCGACATTAGTTGTATCGGAGAGTGGAGACATCTTATCACCAAAATATGCACCGGACACAATTGCTCCGGCAACTATCGGCAGCGGTATATTCAAACCCTGTCCGATTCCAATTAATGCCAACCCCATGGTGCCGATAGTCCCCCAGGAGGTGCCTGTGGCTACTGAGACTATACAGCAGAGGATAAAAGCCGCCGGCAAGAATAGTTTTGGGCTTAGAATCCGCAGGCCGTAAAAAATCAAAGTGGGAACTGTTCCGCCGATAATCCAGACACCGATCATCATGCCTACTAACATCAAGATCATTATACAGGGCACGGCATTGGCAATCCCTTCAATCATTCCTGTTTGTATATCTGTCCATCTGTGACCCAAGTACAAGCCGAAGAAGCCGGCAATAAATGAACCGGCAACTAGTGGTGCAGTTAACCCTGTGTTTAATTTAAGACCTATAATAATAACCAGAAAGACGATAACCAGCGCTGTTAAAGCCTCCCAGAGCTCTGGAACCCTAGGTTTTCTTAACACTCCTTTTTTTAATGTGGTTGCTGATTTGGCAGCTGTTTTCATAATTTACCCCTCCATCAGTTTTTTCCTACAGTTACTACCGTCCTACAAACTGCTGGTTAATCTAACCATAGATCACCTCAATTCCGGGTCAATTTAGGGGCAATAAAATAAAAAGAAGGGCATCCCGCAGGAATGCCCTACATAGACTATGTAATAACATTACAATTAAGTTATACAGTTACATATTACCATAGTCTACCGTCCTGCCCAACCTACAATTATAATTGTATTCGCTTTGCTGTTTGATGTCAATACACACTTTGATTTTTAGCATAAATACTGATATAATATCAATGCGAGCGCCTGTAGCTCAGTGGATAGAGCAACGGATTCCTAATCCGTGTGTCGCAGGTTCGACTCCTGCTAGGCGCACCACCAAAAAAACAACGACCACGGGGGTGGGTAAGTTCCCGTGGTTTTTTTACGAAAAAGATGAAGCGGCCCCTTCGGTCGCTTGAACCCGTAGATACCGGGGTGGAAGTTGTTAAATTATTCAATCAGTATAAATCCATACCGATTGGCTTTCTGTTCGTAATCCTTAAGAACCTCGATCGGGTAGCCCAGCTTCCGAACGGTTGCAAATACATCAACACCCAAAGCCTCCGCAGTTGGACGAGAAGCTAAGCGGTTTTTGCAGACGCCGTCATCTTCCGGACAATCCCTACACATACGGCAGGTGGAAGAAACAATTACAAATGATTTGTAGTAACCCATATGGAAAAGATCATTCCCCAGCTTTAATAATTGGCGGTCATTTTGACGGCACCATTTGTCGTGTTCTTTACGGTTCTTAAAATAACCTGAAAAGTGAATGAGTACGGCATCAGTATATTCGCTAAAAAACTCGCGGCAGCTTTCTAAAGAAGGGACGTGAGGGGGGCAACAGCCTTTCTTTCCATATGATCCACAGCCAAATTGGCACTTGAAGCGCACCCAGCGCGAAACAACGATCTCAGAGGCATTAAACCACTTGAAGTCATCTAAACCGTGCTTCTTAATTAACCTGTTTATTTCCTCCTTGTTAAGCATAAAGTCACTCCTTTAAATGGTGAATACTTGTATTATATACATTATATCTCAAAGCATTTCGGCATACCATAGTTATACACAAAAGCTGCTTTTTTTGTAGGGATTTCCCGGCAATAAAATTAGCTTATAAGAAAAATTAAAGGGAAAATGAGCTAGTGGTGTCAAATTTAATTTAAACGGGTTTTAATACTTAATTTTTTAAGGGGATGGTGTAAATGCTCAGCTTAATTTTGCTGATTGTTTCTTTTTTGTTCGGCTCGATCCCTTCAGCTTATGGAGGACAGAAAGGCCCTGGAGAGACTCGTCGGCTATCCGGTGCGGGGCCTGTC
>JAAZDR010000059.1 GCA_012512705.1 Bacillota bacterium | reverse complement strand
TAAATAATCTCTACCAGTTCCGCGGAGCTTTCGATTTCTTTTTTGCGACGTTCTTTAACGATAAATTCTGCGATTCTTTTCGCCCATCTTTCCTCTCCATACTCCCTGATAATCCTGGCAAGTTCTTCCTGGGTAAGTGTATTAACAAGCTCAGCTGCCGTTTTTTTTTGTGAGGAGTCCATACGCATATCGAGGTACACATCTTGCTGATAGGAAAATCCTCTGGCAGGACTATCAACCTGATAGCTTGAAAAACCAAGATCAAAAAAAACTCCTTGAACAGTCTTTATCCCTAAATTAGAAACAATCACTTTTATATCCCTAAAATTACCTTTAACTAGCTGCACCGGGCAGTAATCGGCTTTTGCAAGACGCTGGCCCGCTGCCTCTAAAGCTTCTTGATCCCGATCAATGCCGATTAGCAGACCCTTAGGGCCAAGGTATTTGCTAATATTTACAGCGTGTCCACCGCCACCCACTGTCCCATCAACGTGTATTTCACCAGATGAGGGCATTAAAAACCTTAGAACTTCATTTAAAAGGACAGGTTTATGCTTAAAGCTCAACAAACTTCCTCCTAAAGCTCAAAATCGACGATCTTCTCTGCTATCTGCTCAAAAGAAAGATCAGCTTCATTGCTGTACTCTCCCCAAACAGCCTTGCTCCAAACCTCCACACGGGTAGATACACCAATAATAACAACCTCTCTCTGGATACAGGCATACTCCCTGAGGTTAGTGGGGATGAGAATGCGCCCCTGCTTGTCCAGCTCACACTCGGTCGCCCCAGAAAAGAAAAGGCGCATAAAGGCACGATTTTCACGCTTCGTAAAGGGGAGAGTTTTGAATTTTTCCTCTAGGCGCGACCACTCTACCAGAGGATAAACAAAAAGGCATTGATCAAGCCCCCGGGTTACAATAAATTTTTCTCCCAGCTCGTCCCGGAACTTAGCCGGCATTATTAAGCGACCTTTCGCGTCGACTGTGTGTTGGTATTCACCCATAAACATAGGAGCTAACCACCTGGCATTTTATTCACCACTTTGCCCCACAAACCGCCACTTTAGTATTACTATTCGCCCTTCTAAACTGAAATCCTTCTTTATAAAAAAATAATTTAATATTCATTTACGCAAAAAATAAAAAAGAGCAGCCCCATTTATATTATGGTGCTTGCTCTTTTATTTAGTCATCTAATTTAAAATAAACCCCACTATGCCGTGGGACCGTTGTTTTGAACTGCTCTCCCCACAAGTGGGTGCCCTCTTAACTGCTTCATATGTCCTCTACAAACGGAGGCCTATATTCCACAGTTAAAGTCCGGGCTCCCTTCTTAATTGATGTTAGCTCAAAACTTTTGCGGTTGATCACGAACATAGCAGGGTTTTTGATGCCTCAGCACATTCACTATCTGCAATTCATATCATAGCATATTTTATCGATACTCGCAAGAGCTAATACTCTCTTAAGTAGTGTTCAGCCCATTCTATAAGGTAAATAAATTTAATAAAGGAGGGTTGGCTTTGAGTTTGGAGATACTTAATTCCATTATTATTTTATCTGTAATAATCGAATTCACTAACGAAATTATCAAAAAGGCGATCCCTGCAGTGAGTGGAGTCCATTCACAAAAAACGGCGATTATTATCGGCGTTATGCTCTGTATTGCCACAGAAAGCGGAATCCTCACCTTACTTGGGGTAAATCTCAGATATCCTTTGATTGATTACATAATATCCGGCATTATTCTCTCTCGCGGTTCAAACGTAATCCACGATTTGCTCAGCAGACTAGAAAGAACTAAACCTCATCAATAGTTTCTTCTTGAACAGCTTTAATATGAAGCTCATCTAACTGTTCCTTGCTTACAGGCGCTGGTGCATCTGTCATCAGACAGTGAGCACTTGCTGTTTTGGGGAAAGGGATAACCTGGCGTATACTGTTTTCGCCACAAAGCAGCATGACCAGACGGTCTAAACCAAAAGCTATACCGCCATGAGGTGGTGCCCCATATTCAAAGGCATCGAGGAGAAATCCAAATTTTTCTTGCGCTTGTTCCCTTGTAAACCCGAGCAAATTAAATACTTTTTCCTGCACTTCTCGGCGATGAATACGGATGCTCCCCCCTCCGATCTCTACACCATTAAGCACGAGGTCATAGGCCTGAGCTTTTACCTTCAAGGGGTCTTCTGTCAATAGCGGCAAATCCTCCTCCAACGGACTCGTAAAAGGATGATGGTTGGTATCATAACGCTCCGACTCAGTATCATAGGAAAAAAGAGGGAAATCAGTGATCCAGGCGATACACCACTTTTTTTGCGGAATTAAACTTAGCCGCTTAGCAAGGTGTAACCTCAACTCACCAAGAGCACCAGTTGCCGTCTCCCAACGGTCAGCAACGAACAATAGCAGATCTCCATTTTCCGCTCCCAATCGCTCTTCAATCTCTTCGAGCTCTTCTTCATTAAAAAATTTAGCGATTGGTGACTTCCATCCGTCATTTGTCTTGATCAACCAAGCTAGGCCTCCTGCTCCCCATTTGCGCACTTCATCCGTCAGCCCGTCAATATCTTTGCGGCTAAAACTACCACACCCCTTAGCACAGATGCCCTTTACGCAGCCACCTTTTGCCACAGCGCTGTTAAATACTTTAAAGTTACAACGAGCAGCAATATCAGAAATATCTTTGAGCTCCAGGTCAAAACGAAGATCCGGTTTGTCAGAGCCAAAACGGTTCATTGCTTCATTATACGAAATTCTTCTAAAGGGGATCTGCAGCTCAATCCCAACAATCTCTGCAAAAAGCTTTTCGAACATCTTTTCTACCAAGTCAAAAATGTCCTCGCGGTCGACGAAAGACATCTCCATATCGACCTGTGTAAATTCAGGCTGGCGATCAGCCCTCAAATCTTCATCACGAAAGCAGCGTACAATCTGGAAATAACGTTCTAATCCAGAAACCATTAACAGCTGCTTGAAAAGTTGCGGTGATTGAGGCAAGGCAAAAAAAGAGCCTGCTTTTAAACGGCTGGGGACAAGAAAATCACGTGCACCCTCCGGAGTACTTCTCGTAAGCATCGGAGTTTCAATCTCCAAAAAACCCTCATTATCTAGAAAATCGCGGATCACTTTTGTCACACGATGGCGCAGAACAATATTTCTTTGCATCTCCGGCCGACGCAGATCGAGGTAGCGGTAGCGCAAACGCAAATTTTCATCTACGCCAATATGATCTTCAATATAAAAAGGTGGTGTTTTGGAACGGTTTAGAATCTCAAAAGCCTCGGCTCTTATTTCGATCTTACCCGTAGTAAGCTTTGGGTTAATCGTCTCCTCTGAGCGAGCAACGACTGTACCGCTTATTGCGACAACGTATTCATTAC
>JAAZDR010000058.1 GCA_012512705.1 Bacillota bacterium | reverse complement strand
GATTAAAAGAATTTTCCTTGATCCCCCCCACTGCCGTCCGCTGCCAGAGGTGTTGCAGGCGATTCGCGAGGCAGATGCGATTGTTATGGGACCCGGAAGCCTTTTGACAAGTGTTCTCCCTAACCTACTTGTTCCGCAGATAGCGGAAGCTATTCGTGAATCAAAAGCCCCGCGTTTTTATATCTGTAATATTATGACCCAGGCCGGCGAGACTGACGATTTTAGTGCAGCTGATCATCTGGAAACTTTGCAGCGTTATGCTGGAAGAGATCTCGTAGATTATATTGTTGTCAATACACAGCGTTTTATATCCAGGCGTGTGTTAGAGCGCTACCACGAAGAAGGAGCGAAAATCGTTGATGTTGATTTTGCTCGTCTTAATCTGCTTGGGATCAAAATTCTTGCTGCGCCTCTGTTGAATAAAGAAGAGGTTGTTCGCCACGATCCACACCGATTGGCGCGTCTCATTATGGAAAGGATCGCAAAGGATCAGTCTTCTCGCGAGCGGAGGTTCTGGGAATACTCTTTATATCATATTAATGGTAAGCTGAGGGAGAAGCTGCGTCTATAACTCTCAGGTACGAGGAGGTAAGGTCATGTCTGTTGCACGCCAGACGAAGAATGAACTCGTCAGGGTAAAAATTCATCAACCATGCTGCAGCAAAGCAGAGCTGATGGCGATGCTGCATATGCGCGGCAGCTTGACCAAGAGCGGGGAGAATATTCATTTGGAGGTTACTACGGAAAACACAGCAACAGCCAGGCGCTTTTTCCAGCTTTTTAAAGGGGTTTTTAAATTTTCTCCAGAGCTCCTATTTCATCATAAATCCAGCTTGCAAAAAAACAAGGTTTTTATCCTGCGCTTTTCGGATAAGGAAAAGATCCCCCAGATCTTGAATGAACTAGGTTTTTCTTTGCACACCCAGGGAGTGGAGTGGCGGAATCTGCGTCGACGCTGCTGTCGGAGAGCATATGCCCGTGGTGCTTTTCTGGCAAGTGGCTCTTTAATTAACCCCAAGGTTGCCTATCATCTGGAAATTAATTGCCCTTATCATCACTATGCTCAGCTATTGAAAGAGGTTTTGGTTTCCTTTCAACTACAGGCCAAAAGTTTTAAGCGGAAGAATGATTTTGTCGTCTACTTTAAGGGAAGTGAACAGATCGTTGAGTTTTTACGCATTATTGAGGCACACAATACCCTTCTGAATTTTGAAAACGTACGTATTATCAAGGGGATGCGTTCACAGATTAACCGCCTTGTAAATTGCGATACGGCAAATATGGAGAAAACTGTGATTGCTGCGCAGAAACAGATTGAAAATATTAATACTATTGAACGTCTCATAGGTCTCGAAAATATACCACCGGTCCTGCGGCGCACTGCTGAGTTGAGGCGTCTCCACCCGGAAGCTTCCTTAAAGGAGCTTGGGGAGATGTTTGATCCACCAGTTGGTAAATCGGGGATTAATCACCGCCTGCGGCGGATAAATGCTCTTGCCAAAAAATTAAAACCTAGGTAATTATTTTAGCAAAGTAAAAGCAGGAGTTGCCTAGGTTTTGTCGAAATATTAAATATAAAGGATAAAGATAAATGAATAAAAAAATGCCTTGGGCAAAGAACGGCTTACTGAGCTGGGAGGGGACTATGAAACCAGGTTTTGATTTGCGACTAGAGCAAGCTCAAAAGTTAATCATTACCCCGCAACTGCAGCAGGCGGTCGCCCTGTTGCAGTACTCTTCGATGGAGCTCCTCGATTATATTCAAAAAGAGTTGGTCGATAATCCTCTTTTGGAGCTAGAAGAGAGACTTGATCCCGGGCAAAAGCAGAAAGAAAAGGATAAAGGTGAGAGTCAGGAAGAAGTTCAGTGGGAAGATTACTTTCAAGACTACGAAGATTATGGCTTCAAAACAAAGGAACATGATCAGGAGCACCCTTCTTTGGAAAGCAATGCTTCACGTCCTTTCTCTTTACAGGAGCATCTCCTCTTTCAACTTCAGCTTACCCATCTTTCAGCAACAGAATATGCTATTGGTGAATTCTTAATCGGCAATATTGACCGTAATGGTTATCTGCAAGGCAGCTTGGAAGAGCTGGCGGGAACCCTTGGCGTAAAGCAGGAAGAGCTGCTTGCCGTCCTGGAGCAGATTCAGCAATTTGAACCCCTTGGCGTTGGCGCGCGCAGCATTGAGGAGTGCCTTTGGTTGCAGGCAGTGAAGAGAGAAGATCGGCCGCCGTTTG
>JAAZDR010000007.1 GCA_012512705.1 Bacillota bacterium | reverse complement strand
GGAGAGGTTCTCTCGTTGGCATTGAGACTAACTCTGCCGGTGGTGAAAATTTTGTTACTTAAAGCAGAGGTCATCCGCAGTGAACGGATACGGAAGCAGGGGAAAAATAGATACCGCTGCGGTCTTAAATTCTTAGATCTGCCCGCAGGGCTGCGTGAGGTGATTATAGGCTACATATTTTTGGCAATGCGCAGGCGCTTGAGATAAGGGTGGAGGGAACCTTATGGCTATGGAGAGAAAGCTGGATGTCTATCGCACAGACAGCGCTGAAAGGAGAGAAGAAAAAATACGCCGTTATCTTCCCCTCGTAAAGCGGGAAGCAGAGCGTCTGGCGATGGCCATACCGCCTCATATAGAAAAAGATGATCTTATAGGTAGCGGGTTCGTCGGTTTAATGGAAGCACTGGAAAAATTCAACCCGCAAAAAGGGGTTCCTTTTGAGCAGTATGCCCGCCGTCGTATACGCGGTGCAATGCTGGATGAGCTGCGCCGCTTGAGCTGGGCGCCCCGTTCCTTTTTCAATAAGCTGCGCCGATTAGAAAAGGCAGTAGCAGAGCTCTCCGCAAACTTGGGGCGTGAACCGACGGTAAATGAGCTCGCTGAAAAACTTTCACTTTCGGAGAAGGCAGTAGAACAAATATTTGCTGAAATTAATAAAAAGTCACTGCTCTCTTTGGAGGAATTGCTTTTTTATAACCTTGAAAGCAGGTTGGAGAGCGGTGAACCGATGGGAAAGGACGCAGGTCCTGAAGAAAGGCTTCTACAAAAGGAAAGAAAAGAGCTTCTAGCCCGGGCGATTGATACTTTGTCAGAGCGAGAACGGTTAATCCTTGCTCTCTACTACTACGAAAAACTCACCCTTAAAGAAATTGCAGGGGTAATGGCACTTTCTGCACCGCGTATCTCACAGCTCCACGCCCGTGCACTGATAAAAATGCGCAACTTTTTAAAAAAACAGGGATAGAAAGAGAGAAAGACAGGTGAAGGTTAAATGTTTTATTTTGGTATTTTAATCGGTATTATCTTTAGTGTCCTGCTGTTCTGGCTAGCGGCATGGAGAGGAAGACCAGTTTCTTTCAGCAGTTTATTGCACCAAAAACTAGGTCGCGATGGGGAAGATCTCAATCCTTTGCTTAATCAGCTAAGTCGCGATCTTCAGTGTTTGCGCGAAGCAGTAGTCAGTTTGGAGGAACGCCTGGCGGCAAATGAATTATTGCCACCTGTGCACCATGAAATTCCACAAGATAGCAGCCGTGGGGAGGAGATCAGGCGCAAGGTATACGAGTACCGACGTCGCGGAATGGCACTCGACGAGATCGCTAAAGAGATCGGCATCGGTAAGGGCGAACTTCAGCTTGCTTTAGCATTCAGGGCAAGGGGAAAAGAAGAAGGGAGGGATAAACATGCGCGGTTTATATACAGCGTTAACAGCGCTAAGCGTGGGGCAGGCGAGGTTGGAGGTTACGAGTAATAATCTGGCTAACGAACGGACACCAGGTTATAAAAAAGATAGGACCCAACAGTCAAGCTTTCAGGAAATGCTTATTGCCGCCCTGCCCAAGGCAAACAGGAGGATGACCGCGAATCCGCGCGGCAGGATAGCACACGGTGTAGCCTTGTCGGAGATAAATACTTTACATACAGAAGGCGTTTTAGAGTATACGGAAAGAATGCTAGATCTAGCTATAGTCGGAGAGGGTTTTTTTGTCGTGGAGACGCCCCAGGGCTTTCGCCTTACTCGAAATGGTAATTTTCATCTAAATGATGAAGGCTTTCTCGTCACCCCTCAGGGGGACTACCTGCGTGGTGAAAATGGGCCTTTGGCAGTAGGAGAGGAACCATTAATCGACCGCGATGGAAACATCTACGTTGGCGAGCGGCTAATAGATCGTTTGGAACTGGTGATGCCAGCAGCAGATGCTGAACTGGTCAAGGAGGGGAACGGTTATTTTAGAGTAGATGGACAGTTAGAACTATTCCCAGCAGCGGTAAATATTTACCAGGGTTATCTTGAGGGCGCTAATGTAGACCTAGCCCAGGAGATGGTTGAGCTGGTGCGCATCCGCCGCAGCTATGAAGCTGCCCGTGGTGTGGTGGCTACATACGATCAGCTGCTTTCACGGGGAGCAAATGAGGTAGGAACTCTGCGTTAGTTCGTATGCTTACAGCCATAGGTAAAGGAGGTTTTGATATGCTTTCAGCAATGGACAGATCTTTGAGTGGATTGATCGCCAGGCAGGCGATGATCGATGTCGCAGCCGACAATATTGCTAATATAAATACCACGGCCTTTAAAAAAAACGAGGCAATATTCGGTGAGCTGCTTTACGATTCGCTGCGCGTCAGGCGGGGGCCGGTTATTGGTGGAGAAACAGTGCAAAGTGGACGCGGCGTAAAGATCGCAGCACTTACAAAAAATCAGCTTCAGGGCAGCCTAAGCCCTTCAGAAAGCAGAACAAATCTGGCGATCCAGGGAAAAGGATTTTTCCGTGTCAGCGACGGCAGAGGAAATGTCTTTTATACACGTGCCGGTACCTTTCAGCTCGACAGCGAGGGAAATTTTGTGACTCCGGGAGGGGAATACCTGGAGCCTCGTCTAGAGCTGGACGTAGAGAAGATAGACCCGCGATCGCTGAGGATCAGCCCCGCTGGTCAAGTAAGCGGCTTAAGTTATGACGGCGAAGATGTAAGTCTTGGCAAGATATCTCTTTACTATTTTACAAACAGCGCTACTCTAAGACCGCTCGCCGGTGGACTTCTTGCTTATGCCCCGGCTGCTGGTGCAATAGAAGTAGGGAGCCCGGGTGAAGGCGGTCTCGGGACAATTCAGCAGGGTTTCCAAGAAGAATCTAATGTTAATCTGGCGCAAGAGCTCGTAAACCTTATCCGGGCACAGCGTTCTTTACAGGCAAATGCCAGAGCTTTGACTACTGCTGAGGAGCTATGGGCCCTAAGTCTTTACCAGCCGTCATAGGGGGGGAATAGCTGATGCGTGATGTTCTTTCACAAAGAGAAATAGACATGCTCATGTCTTCTCTGGCCAGAGGGGAACTGCAGGTAGAAGAAGATCAGGACAGTTCAGCGGGATATCAGAAATATGATTTTCGCCGGCAAACTAAATTTTCCAAGGAGCAGATACGAACACTGCAGATCATTCACGAAAATTACAGCCGGATTATGGGCAATTTTTTGTCCGCGTATTTCCGTGTTCCTGTGAAAATGAGCCTTGTTTCAGTGTCCCAGGTCACATATGAAGAATTTTTACTTTCCCTTCCCATCCCGACACTGATGACGATCTATAAGATGGCACCGGATATGGGACCAGCCATGTTCGAAACCAGTCCCTACCTGGCCCTGGTGCTGATTGATCTCATTTTTGGCGGCGAGGGTGAGGTGCCAAAAAAATCACGTGAGTTAACGGAGATTGAACTTACAGTAATGCGTGAGGTAAATACCCGCTTTCTGGAGAACCTGCGTTATGTCTGGAAAGGGGTTGCTCCCCTTGAGCCATCGATTGAAAGTTTGGATACGAACCCCCAGTTTAATCAAGTAATCAGTTCCAGTGAGACGGTAGCCCTGGTCACTCTCTCGGCCACGATCGGCGATACCGAGGGGTTAATCAACCTCTGCTATCCTTATCTCAGCTTAGAGAAAGCAATTCCTAACCTGACGGCGCAGTTCTGGTTCAATAATGCCATGCAAACTGTAGAACAAAAAAGTATCCTTGATTTATCCCTACACAATGTAGAGGTGGAGCTGTCCGTGCGCCTTGGGTCAACCACGCTAAACCTCGAAGAACTGCTCCAGTTTCAGGTTGGTGGTCTGCTGATCCTCGAACGACGGGAAAAAGAAGAGCTTGATATCTTTGTTGAGGACCAACTGCTTTTCAAGGGACAGCCGGGCAAAGAAGGGACAAGGTTAGCTGCCCTTCTCAAGGGCTTGATAGATGAAGAAAAGGGGGAAGGGGAGAATGAATGATTTTTTGTCCCAGGAAGAGATTGATATGCTGCTAAAGGGGACTGATCTACCTGCAGACGCTGACGACGGTACGACCGAGGAAGAGCAAGCCGCAGTACCCGACCAGGCTGATCGTAAGGGGTTGGGAAGAATTGAGCTCGAACGCCTTCTCGATTTTCCCCTAACCCTATCGGTTCGCCTGGGAGAAGCAAAAAAAACATTAGCAGAGCTTTCTTCATTGAATTTTGGTACAGTTGTAGAGCTTTCGCATAAGCTTTCGGAGCCGGTAGATGTTTTAATTAATGGAAAAGTTGTGGCACGAGGCGAAGTGATTGTTGTCGAAGAGAATTTTGGTATTCAGATTACAGAAATAATTGCACCGCGTCAGCGCCTGGAAGGACTGCGGAGATAGGGACAGGAGGAGGAGAACGGGTATGGGTGATATAGGTGCACTGGAAAAGGATACCTTGGGTGAAATTGGAAATATATCGCTGGGTTCAGCAGCAACTGCACTTTCAAGTGTTGTTGGTCGGCGGGTGGATATAACTACTCCCCATGTTGAATTGACAACACCGCAAAGGGTGCGTCGGAGCTTTCCTGTGCCCAGCGTGCTCGTCAATGTAGACTACGTTAAAGGTTTAACTGGTAATAATTTATTAATTATAAAGGAAGAGGACGCTGCACAGATCGCTGCGGCGATGATGGGGAATCCGGATCATCCTGCGGAAGAGTTGGGGGAGATCGAGCTAAGTGCTATAGGAGAGGCGATGAACCAGATGATGGGGGCGGCAGCGACTTCTCTGTCTGATCTTCTACAGGAGACGATAGAAATTTCCCCCCCGGTGATTCAAAGGTTGAACCTTGCTGTTAATGAACTGCCAGATGCTTTTATTCGAGAAGAAGGGGAACTGGTTCAGGTTCGCTTCCGCTTGATAATCGAAGGCCTTTTTGACAGCATGCTTATCCAGCTTCTTCCTCTATCTTTTGCTCACCAGCTGACTAGCCAGCTGATAGAAGACATAACAGGGGATGATGAGCCGGATACAACTGCAGAAACTTATACAGATGAAGAAACAGCTGCCGTTGCGGAAAGAACAATTCAGGAGGAATCCCATAGGGATGTTTCGCTGATAGGCTACTCCACGGAATCTGCGCCCGTGCCGCCAAAATATAAGGGTGAGCGTCTGGCGCTATTTAGCGATATTCCCGTAAAAATAGATGTGGTTCTGGGAAGGACCCGCCTGTCTTTAGCAAAGGTATTTACCCTCGCTCCTGGAGCTGTAGTTGAACTCGATAAATACGAAGGCGAGCCTGTTGAAATTTTTGCAAATGGATGCTTGGTAGGGTGGGGTGAAGTTGTTCTTTATAATGGTTATTTTGGTGTAAAGATCACCGGTTTACAAATGAATGAAAAGGTAGGGGAATGAACGTGGCTGAGCAAGAAAATGCCAGCATCGGCAAACTTATTATTTTTTCCGTGTCCGGTGAAGATTTTGCCGTAGATATTTTTAAGGTATGCGAAGTAATTACCCTGCAGGAGATTACGCACCTGCCCCGAGCTCCAGAGTTTGTGGAGGGGATTATCAACCTGCGCGGTGAGATAATTCCTGTAATCTGCTTGCGCAAGCGGTTTGGTCTTCCCCCGCTGGAAGAAAAAAAAGATGTCCGTATTATTATTGTCGAGATCAACAAGCACAAGGTTGGGCTCATTGTTGATGCTGTTAAAGAAGTATTTGACAGCAACAAAAGTCAGATTCAGCCTCCACCTCCTAAACTTGCCGGTGTACGACTTGATCTGATCATCGGCGTAGGCCGTAACAAGGAACGTCTTTTTGTCCTGCTTGATCTGGAGAAAGTTCTCTCTACCGATGAAAAAATTGCCCTTGAAGAGTTAAAAGTAGAGAGATAATATTACATTTTAACTTGAAAGGAGCAATAAAAGTGCAATTTAATTTAAGAACGAAAATTTTAGTTGCCTTAGGGGTACTTATTATTGGTGTTGTCTTTATTTCCACCGTAGTTAGTTTGACTACATTTAACAGTTATGTTAACAGAAATTCATATGCTTCAATTGAACATGAGCTGGAAGCCCTAGAAGCTGCTCTTGAAAATAAGGTTGACGAGCTTTCTAATTTTGCCCAGGTCCTTGCTGCCGGCCAGCAGCTCGGTATCGGATTGATGGAGGGCAATATGAAAGCTGTGGGAGATTATATTGAGCCCTTAGCAGAATCATCAGAACTTGATGTCATGATTACAAACAGAAGCCGAAAGATCATCTTTAAACCTCATGAACCGGAAGCAGTGGGGACAGAGGTTGAGAACCGCTATTTTTCCGGCACAGAGGTCACTCAAGGGGCGGCTGGTTATTCCGTTGAACAGGATACGTTGAACGTCTTAGCAATTCGACCGATCAATTCGCATGGTCATGCTTTTTATGTTTTTGCCGGCTACCTGCAGGCCTCCGATGTTGTTGATAACGATTTTTTGGTGGAACTGCGCAATGTTATCGGTAATGATACCAGTATTTATGCGTTTGTGGACGGAAAGATGACAGCAAAAGCCCTCGCTCTTGCTGAAGTAGAAGCAAATGATAATAGAGATCGTGAAGAGCAGTTCGCTGAGTATGCCAGGGAGGAAATACAGATACCTGAAGAGATACTTGATGAGCTTTATGCCAGCGGTGAACCGCAGATTGTTGTCGGAAATCTATACAGCACAGGTTATTATCCAGTAAAAGACGCTTTTGGTGAAGTCCAGGGGATCATTGTAGTTGAAGAATCCCGTGCTGATGAACTAGCCACGGCAGCGGCGACGCGCAATCGTCTTTTGGGAATCGGAGCCCTAATCCTTCTGGTCTGTATTATCTGCGGCTATAAGGGCGGGGATACGCTTGTGATACCGGTGCTTGCTGTGCATGATGCTTTGAAAGCAATCGGGGCAGGTGATCTTACAGTAACGGTAAATGAGGAGCTACTTGGACGGGATGAGATCGGTGATATGGGCCGCACCTTAAATAAAGAATTTGGCAACCAGCGGCAGGCAATGCTCGTGCTTAAGGAGAACGCTGAGCAGCTTGCCCAGGCATCTGAGCAAATTGCCTCCAGCTCTCAGGAAATTGCTGCAGGTACCCAGCAACAGGCGAATGAGGTGCAAAATATAAGTGAAATGGTCAACAAAAATGTAGAGCTGACGAAGGAGGTAGCCCAAAACGCCGAGACTGCTTCGGAAAGCGCGCAAGAAGCGGTTAAAGCGGCTGAACAGGGAAATAGTGCAGTGGAAAACACCGTGCGCTCAATGCGTGATATTCAGTCACGTGTAAAGGGATTGGGGACGAGCTCGCGCAAGATCAGTGAAATTATTAAGGTGATTAATGAAATCGCTGATCAAACAGAGCTGCTGGCACTCAATGCCGCAATCGAGGCAGCGCGCGCTGGAGAACACGGCCGCGGGTTTGCCGTTGTTGCTGACGAAGTGCGCAAACTTGCAGAACGTTCGAGCCTGGCGACGAAAGATATTGAAAAAATTGTAGACGAAATCTGGAATGAAACGGAAGAAGCAGTAAGTGAAGTGGACAAGGGTGCGGTAATCGCCCAGGAAGCAGGGGATGCACTCGTTGCGATAATCAATCGGAACCGGGAAGTGCTTAAAAATATGGGAAATATGTTTGCTTCATCGGAAACAATGAAGGCTGCGGGCGAAAAAATGATGCATGCTGTCGAGTCGATCTCGGCCATTGTAGAGGAGACTGCTGCTGGGGCAGAGGAGACTGCTGCTGGGGCAGAGGAACTTTCAGCGATGGCGGACAAGCTGCGCAGTTTAACAGAGCGGTTTAAGCTGGAAAAGTCAGATGAGAATACAGAGGAAAAAGAAGCAGAAAAACAAACAGAAACAGTTGAAGTAGGGGCGGCGAAAAAAGAAGCAGTTTTGACAGAGGAAACAGAAACAGAAGAAGCGATACAAAAAGACGACATGTTGCAGTAAGCAAATGGAATAGAATTCGAAGGGAGGGACACCGGTGGACAATGAACAGTACAAAAAGCAATTTCTTGCCGAAGCGCGTGAATACTTGCAAGTTTTAAATAATGCACTTCTTGACTTTGAACAAGATACGAGCAGTGAAGAGACCCTGGCGGAAATGTTTCGGGCTGCACATAGTCTTAAAGGGATGTCTTCAACCATGGGCTATGAGCAGCTAAGCAAACTTACCCACCGTCTAGAAAATTATTTTGACCAGCTGCGTAACGGCAGTCTGAAAATGGACAGTTCTCTATCGGATCTATTTTTTGAAGCCCTTGATCTTTTGGAAGAACTGCTGATGAAGGTTGATAATCCGCAGGAGACAGAGGCACTTACAGCTAAGCTGTTGCAAAGGTTTGCTGCCTGGGATCAGGCGCAGGGGCAGGAGATTAAAAGCAGCAGCACTTCTGAGCATCCGTCAGAATATCTTTCCGTGCCGGATGGGGAGTGGATTTTAGAGATTAAACTCCGTCAGGGAGTACAGATGAAGTCAGTGCGCGCTTTTATGGTTATGCAAAAGGTGAATCAGATCGCTGAACTGGTGGCAACGATCCCCTCTCGAAAAGCGATCGATGATGAAAGATTTGACCGGGAGTTTTCCTTGATTCTTGCGGGCGAGTTTTCGCATGAAGAATTGATCAAAACAGTAGAAGGCATTTCTGAAATTGAGAAAGCGACAATTAGGCCGTACCATGATTCCGCGTCAGAGGAGACAGAGGGTGCTTCTGCCCAAAAGAATGGGGCAGGTTCTAAGGGCGAGGGAACACGTCTTGCCGCAGCAGAGCGCTACCAGGAATCAACAGTGCGTGTAGAGACGACAAAGCTTGACAACCTTGTGAATCTGATCGGCGAGCTTGTAATTAACCGCAACCGGCTGCTCGAACTGGCGCGCGGCAAACTCGGCGATGAACTGGACGAAGTCCTGGAACAACAGGATCGCTATATAAGTGCGCTGCAGGAAGAGGTGATGGAGCTGCGTACGGTTCCTGTAAAAGAAATATTCAACCGCTTTCCGCGCATTATTCGTGATTTTAACCGAAGCCAGGAAGAGAAGGAGATCCGTCTGAAGATGGTCGGGGAAGAAACAGAGCTTGACCGGGAGATCATGTACGAGCTCGCTGAGCCGCTGGTGCACCTTATTCGCAATGCCTGTGATCATGGCCTTGAAAGTAAGTCAAGGCGTACAGAGCTTGGGAAAGAGCCTGTAGGAAGTATAAAGCTTGAAGCACGAAGAGAAGGCAGCAATGTGGTGATCAGTGTGGCAGATGACGGGCGCGGTCTGGACCCGGAGCAGATTGCGCAGACAGCTTTGCAAAAGGGATTAATCGAACTTCCAGAGTTAGAAAAGATGAATGATACTGAAAAACTGAATTTAATTTTTTGCAGAGGTTTTAGTACTGCAGAAAAAATAACAGATATCTCAGGCCGCGGTGTAGGTATGGATGTCGTAAAGCAAAAGATTGAGCAGCTACGCGGCAAAGTGGAGATAGAAAGTAAAATTAACCAGGGTACAGTATTCCGTCTTTACGTGCCCTTAACTTTGGCAATTATTAAAGCACAGTTGGTTAAAGCACATTCACAGGTCTATGCTATCCCCTTGGAGAGCATCAAGGAGAATATCTATCTTGAGGATTATAATATCAAAGAGATACGGCAGGGCCGTGTGCTCACCTTAAGGTATGAGCTTATACCGCTGCTGGACTTGGGGAGAGCCCTCGGCTATCAATCTTCAGCAACCAAGAAGAGCGGCCCGGCAGTTATAGTTGAGGGAGGAGGAAGGAAAGCAGCGCTGGTCGTAGATCAGCTCCTTGAGCAGCAGGAGATCGTTATCAAATCTTTTAATTCCACGCTCCTGAAATGCAGGGAATTTTCCGGGGCAACTATAATGGGCGACGGACGCATCTCCCCGATAATCGATGTAATCGGAATACTACAATAGGAGGTTAAAAGATGGCAAAAACAGCATTAATTACTGATGATACCGCGTTTATGCGCATGACCTTGCGGAATATCCTTGAGAAAAATGGCTATAAGGTGGTAGCTGAGGCTGGGGACGGCAAGGAAGCACTGGAAAAATACAAACAACATAAACCGGATCTGGTAACGATGGATATAACGATGCCTAATGTGGACGGTATAACCGCGATTAAAGAGATTATCGCCTTTGATCCAGAAGCAAAGATTATTGTCGTCAGCGCCATGGGGCAGAAAGCGCTTGTGATCGATGCTTTAAATGCCGGGGCTAAAGATTTTGTTGTCAAACCTTTCCAGCCGGATCGCATAATAGAGGCGCTGCAGAAGCTAGTAGGTTAGCTTACACAGAATGGAGGACAGCCATGTTCGAAAATAATCTTGATCACGGCAAAATTGACATTATAAAAGAACTAGCAAATATCGGTATGGGCAACTCGACAACAGCGCTATCAGCGATGCTTGGTGAACAGAAAGTGGCGATGGATGTTCCTGAAGTTTCACTGGTTGCTCTTCAAGATGTTCCCGAGCTTTTAGGTGGGGCGGATATTCCGGTCATCGGTACATATTTCGAGTCCAGAGGTGAGCTGCGGCTTGTTCTGTTTTTTGTGATGAGCCAGCCTTCTGCCGATAAAGTCGTCAATTTTTTGCTGCCGAAAGAGACGAAAGTTGATACAGAGCTTTATAACTCGGTTTTAATGGAAGCCGGTAATATAATGATCGGAGCATATCTTAATGCTCTCTCCCAGCTTACGAATTCAACTTTACTCTCCACACCGCCAAAAATGGCCGCTGATATGGCAGGAGCAGTTCTGGGAACAATAGCGGCGGAAGCAATGATTGTCGATGATCAGCTGATCTTGCTGAAAACGAATATTAAGGTCAGCGAACTTGAGGTAGAAGGCAGTATCCTTATCGTCCCCTGTAGCGGCAGTTTAGAGAAAATGTTTTCACTGCTGGGGGTAAGGTAGCATGGATGTCCTGCAGGTTAAGATTGCTGACCTGCAAGCTGCAAGAAACAGCGGCCTGCTAATAACAGTCGGTCTCGGCTCCTGCTTGGGCGTCTCCCTTTATGATGCTCAAAATAAAGTCGCTGGCCTAGCGCATATACTCCTTGCTGACAGCAAACCCTTTAAGGAAAATGGTCGTTTTGGGAATCCAGCTAAGTTTGTCGATACAGCTATTCCCCTTTTAATGAAGAAAATGACTGCTCTTGGCGGGATTCCTGAAAAATTTGTGGCAAAAATCGCTGGGGGCAGTCAGATATTTTATTCGGCTAACAATCTTTCCAATATCGGTGAAAAAAATATTAAAGCAGCTCGTAAAATTTTAGATTTCTACCAGGTTCCAATAGTTGGCGAGGATGTAGGCGGAAACTATGGGCGGACGATGCGTCTTTTTGTTAATTCAGGAAGAGTATTGATTTCTACTGCTGGAAAAGGGGAGCGGGAAATTTAATGTATATCGTGGCAATTGCTGCTTCAACAGGTGGCCCTCGGGCACTAGAACAGTTATTTTCAACGCTGCCGGGTGACCTGCCGGCAGCATTTTTAGTTGTTCAGCACATGCCACCTGAATTCACCTTTTCTTTTGCCTGCCGCCTTGATAAGCTCTCTAAATTAAAGGTCAAAGAGGCTGAACATGGCGATCGTTTAAGCCGGGGCACTGTTTTTGTTGCTCCAGGTGGGCTGCATATGTCACTCTCTAGTGCAGGGACTATTCTTTTGCAGGGCGGAGAACTTGTCAACCATGTTCGACCAGCAGCTGATGTCCTTTTTTATTCTCTAGCAGAATATCATGAGCCGCAGCGGGTTATCGCCGTTGTGCTTACGGGGATGGGTTGTGACGGTGCCAAGGGATGTGCAAGACTGAAAAAAGCTGGGGCATTGACCATTGCTGAAGATCCTCGTACGGCACTGATTAATGGGATGCCACAAGCTGCTGTACGCAGCGGTGCACATTTAGTGCTCCCTCTACCGGAGATACCGAAAGCATTAATACAAATCATGCGCAAAGAAGGTAGCAGCTAGGTAGGAGGTGGCAGTCTTGTCCGGATTCAGCTATTTCAGGGATAAGTTCTATGAGAAAACAGGTCTTGATCTAGATTGTTATAAGGAAGGGCAGATGCAGAGAAGGATAAAGCAGTTTATGCAGCGCTATAAGGCGGAATCATACGCTCATTTTTGGAACCTGCTGGAGAAAAATGTAGAGATAATGAATAGTTTTAAAAGTTATCTAACGATCAATACCTCTAGTTTCTTCCGAGATCCACAAATATACTCAGCCCTGCAGGAAAAAATAATTCCTGCTATTGTTAAGCAGTTTAAAAAAATCGAAATCTGGAGCGCTGCCTGTTCCACAGGTGAAGAACCATACTCTTTGGCAATGATGCTCACGGAGATGGGTCTCGCCGCTAAAAGCAGGATTGAAGCAACAGATCTCGATTACGAGGCGATTAAGGCGGCAAAAACGGCAATTTATCATGAAAAGCAGTTAGAGCCTGTCCCCCAAGAATACCGTCACAAATATTTTTGCCGTAAGGGTGAACATCAGTATGAATTATGCCCTGAAATAAAAAGAATGGTAATTTTTAAACGAGCTAACCTTTTAAAGACCATGGAGCGAAAGGATTATCATCTGCTTCTTTGCCGTAATCTTTTTATCTACCTGAAGCCGCAGGTTCAGGAAAGACTTCTGTCTTCCTTTATGAAGAATTTGCTCCAGGGTGGTTTTTTTGTTATCGGTTCTGCAGAGTATATTAGCAGCCCAGCTAAATTTGGCCTTGAAAAGGTTGAACATGCGATCTATCGTAGAGTAAAATGAGTATCTTTGTTAAGGAAGGAGTTTTTAGGACTCTGTCGAATAAATCTAGAAGATAGGGGCCGGGGAGGCGATCATGTGCAGGTTAAACAGATTTCTGTTTTTTTAGAGAACAAGTCCGGACGTCTGGCAGATGTTACCGAGATTTTAGGGTCAGAGGGTGTGAACATTCGTGCCCTTTCGATTGCCGACACTACAGATTTTGGAATCTTGCGCTTAATTGTCAGTGACCCGGCTACTGCCTACAAGGCTTTACAAGAGAAGGGCTTTGTTGTTAGTGAAACAGAGGTTCTCGCTGTCGAGGTTCCTGATACTCCCGGAGGACTCTTTAGTGTTCTGAAATTATTGCGAAGCGCGGGAATCAATATCGAATATCTTTATGCTTTTGTCCAGAAAGCTTCAAGTGCAGCTCTCGTGGTGATGCGGGTGGAAGATTGTGATGCAGCTTATGAGGTCCTGCAGGCAGCAGGGGTCAATGTTCTTGATGAAAAGACTGTTTATGAGCTTTAAACACCGCTAACATAGAGCGGTGTTCTTGTTTTTTAATAGTTAGTGACTAAAAATAGCACTTCGGGGAACTAAACGAGTGATAGATAATAGGAGGAAACAGAAATGAAAGCGCTTTTAACAGGCAACGCGGCAATCGCCCGCGGTGCATTTGAAGCGGGAGTGTCTTTTGCCGCGGGCTATCCAGGCACACCGAGTACGGAGATTTTAGAAACTATTGGACGCCTCTACCCGCAAATTGAGGCACGCTGGTCCCCCAATGAAAAGGTGGCACTGGAAGTCGGGATTGGCGCCTCCCTCGCAGGAGTGCGCGCTCTGGTAGCGATGAAGCATGTTGGGTTGAACGTAGCTGCTGATCCGCTGTTCACTTTCTCCTATACAGGTGTAAACGGAGGACTTTTAATTGTTTCTGCTGATGATCCTGGGCTGCACAGCTCACAAAACGAACAGGACAACCGTAATTATGCCCGCTCAGCAAAGGTCCCCCTTCTCGAACCGTCGGACAGCATGGAGGCCATAGAGATGACCGTCTATGCTTTTCGCCTGAGCGAAGAATTCGATACGCCGGTGCTCTTGCGGACAACAACACGAATCAACCACACAAAAACAATTGTTACTTTGAAAGAGCGGCAGGACATTGCCTGCAGGGAATACAGACGCAATACTCCAAAAAATGTAATGATCCCCGCTTACGGGCGTCTCCGTCATCAATTCGTAGAAGAGAGAATGAGGCGGTTGCAGGAAGCTTCTGAAAACACACCGTTAAACCGTGTTGAAAAAGGGAACAGCATTGGGATTATCACTAGCGGGATCACTTACCAGTACGTGCGTGAGGCAGTTCCGGATGCTTCCGTTCTTAAACTGGGGATGCCCTATCCCTTACCGGCTGCGTTAGTGCGGGAATTTGCCGCTGGCGTAGAAGAACTCTATGTTGTGGAAGAGTTAGATCCCTTCCTTGAGGATGCTGTTAAAGCTCTTGGTTTAAATCCGCGCGGCAAGGAGCTTTTTCCCTTGACAGGAGAGATCACGCCGGCAATGATCGCGGAAAAGATCAGCGGCAAAAAGCTTTTCCCGGGCGTAGCTTTGCCAGGGGATTATAAGGAAGAGGAAATTCCCCCTCGTCCACCAGTTCTCTGCCCTGGTTGTGCCCATCGGGGAGTTTTCTATACACTTAAGAAATTGGATCTTATTGTCAGCGGGGATATCGGCTGCTATACACTAGGCTGTTTGCCGCCTCTAGAATCAATTGACAGCTGTGTCTGTATGGGGGCAAGTATTGGAATCGCTGTCGGAATGGAGAGAGCAAACCCTTTGTTGAAAGGGCGGATTGTGGTAGTGATCGGCGATTCTACCTTTTTCCATTCGGGACTTACCGGACTGCTGGAGGCGATCTACAACCGTTCAACAATAACCGTAATTATTCTCGATAACCGCATTACAGCGATGACCGGCCACCAGGAACACCCTGGGACGGGAAAAACTCTGCGCGGTGAAAAGACAGTGAGCGTTGATCCGTTGGCCGTGGCGAAAGGGATGGGTGTGAAACGCCTGCGGGTGGCTGAACCTTTAGATTTGCAGAGCTTTACTCAGGTGCTAAAAGAAGAGCTCACTGCTCCGGAGCTTTCAGTAATCGTTGCTCGCCATCCATGCGCTCTCCACAAGCCGACCGCTGGTCAAAGGTATTATGTGCGAATAGACAAATGCAGCGGCTGTCTCCTATGCCTGAGGCTGGGCTGCCCGGCACTCTATGTGCAGGAAGAAGAGGGTAAACAAAAAGCATCCATTGATAAGAACCTTTGCGGGGGGTGCAGCTTGTGCTCTCAGGTCTGCCGCCAAGGAGCGATAATGGAGGAGGTGGCTGAATGATGACATTGGAAACAACGCTACTGCTTGTAGGGGTTGGTGGGCAGGGAACGATCCTTGCTGGCAAAGTGATCGCCTCCTGGGCTCTGAAGCAGGGTTCTCTAGTAAAGGTCTCTGAAGTACACGGGATGTCCCAGCGCGGCGGCAGTGTCGTTACCCATATTCGCATTGGGCAAGAGATCTTCTCACCGCTTGTGGAAAGAGGCGGTGCAGAGTTTATCATTGCAACAGAAAAATTGGAGGCATGGCGCTGGCTGCCTTACTTACAACAGAACGGTACATTGATTGTTAATGAGCAGGAGATCTATCCCCTGCCAGTATTAACGGGGGCGAGAAGCTACCCTCATGCACTTGGCAGCCGCCTACAAAAATCAGCTGCTCGCGTCCTGATGATTGATGCCCTAAAAATCGCTCTGCGCTGCGGCGAACCAAGGGCGGCGAATATGGTACTGCTCGGGGTTTTTGCCAAAGAGATCGGTGCAAAACGTGTAGACTGGCATCAGGCTTTGAAACAAAATATTCGTGAACAATACCTGGAGAAAAACATTTTAGCTTTTAATGCCGGCTATGAGCAGAAGTTTACTATATGAAAAAAAGCGTTGGAAAGGAGCTGCTGTTCCTGAAGCTCATAACTATTTGGCATGGTTTTTTTGGGGGTGCAGCCTTTCTTTTTTATAACGCAAATCTATAAATACCGCTGCTAGGCGTGTAAAGATAAAGGCCATTAGAAAGCGGGTCAAAATGAGGATGAGGGGGTTAGCGCCGAGGGCAACAAAAATAATTGTATCTTCAACTACAGCATGGCAGATGCTCAAAAAAATGCCGATTAATACCAGATCTCTTTTATTCAGGGAGCCTTCACGGGCATAATCGATAATTAGTGCCGCACCGTAGACGATGCCAAAGCCGAGGCCGACAATCAAGGGGAAAGCAGCTTCTTTTGGTAGTGTTAATAGACGCAGTAGGGGCTGTGCTTTGGCCGAGATTTTTTCTAAAATATTAAAGTGCCGTGCGAGTTCGATCCCGATCAGCACAGGAACAAGGATCAAGGTGATCTGGGCAATGCCGAGAAGACTTTTTATAATCCCTTCTTCTAAAAGGATCTGCAGTAGCTCTTTCATGCTCTATACACCCATAAACTTAAAAATGATATGGTTAAGGAAAATCCCGGCTGTGAGCGCTGCTGCTAGGCGTAAGAAAAAAGAAATAGGAGCCCTTAGGCCAGTATGGCGGCAGATCGCGGTTTCTATAGGAAGCTCGTGGCTGATGCCGAGGATGACCGCTAAGATGGTAATTTCTTGAGTGCCTAACGGCAGGGCGTTGATTGCGCCGATGGCGGCATAAATGTTAAGGAAAAAGCCAAGTGCAAGAGCGATTGCAGCTTCGCCGGGTAGGCCAGTTAGCGCCATTACTGGCGCGGAGAAAGAAGCGATCGCCTCCATGATATTAAAGTAATCCATTACTACAATCACACAGGAAACAGGGGTAATTATTTTTACAAGAAGCCAGAGGATCTGCACTGACTTCTGCAAGCCAATTTTAACGGGCTGTGCAAGTTCGTTGAACACCTTTATACCCTCCTTAACAGCTAACACTTCTTGATAATTAACCTCATCTTATCATATCTTTAGCAGCTAGAGAACAGATTCTCTGCCGAAATTGTCTCCTTTTTGCTTTTAGGGAAGGATTGCGCTTGTAAATAAAGAAAAATATATCGTTAAGGTTTTTTGTTTGATATTGGTGTAGATATTAACCTGTAGAGGCCAATATCCGCAGTTCGCAACATCCTGCGTTATCAAAACTAAGGACAAGGGGAGAAGACCTTTGAACGAGTTGCTCTGGCTCCTGTTTTTGTTCGTTAATTTTGGTTTTGTATTGTTTGCCTTTTGGTTTTTTGGTAGGGAAGGGCTTTTCGTATGGGTTGCCGTTGCGGCGATCCTTGCTAATATTCAAGTTTTGAAGACGGTAGAACTCTTCGGATTTGTTGCTACACTTGGCAATATTATCTATGGTTCATCTTTTCTGGTGACCGATATTCTTAACGAGTTTTATGGGCCGAAAGAAGCACGCAAGGCCGTATGGATTGGTTTTTTTACGCTGATCAGCTCGGTAGTAATTATGCAAATTGCTTTGCTGTTTGTCCCACATTCATCAGATTTTATCCAGGGCGCCTTGGTCAGTATATTTAGTTTTTTGCCGCGGGTTGCGTTTGCCAGTGTTGTAGCCTACATTATTAGTCAGATGCACGATGTTTGGGCGTACAATTTTTGGCGGAATATTTTCCCTTACCCGCACCAGATTTGGATTAGAAATAATTTTAGCACTATGGTTAGCCAGTTAATTGACAGCGTGCTCTTTTGTGTGCTTGCTTTCGTAGGGGTTTTCCCCGCTGAAGTTTTCTGGTCAATCCTATTGACAACTTATTTTTTAAAATGGCTGGTCGCTGCAGCGGATACCCCGTTTATCTATTTAGCCAGATTTATTTATTTAAAAAAAGTAAAAAAAGAGCCAGAGAAAGGTCCGGTTAGATAGAGGTAAAATTGATCCGGAATGTTTGAATAAAGTAGATTTCCAGAGGAGGCTGCTGTATGGCTGTAGAGAAAAGTTACGAAGAGAACAACGCGCGTATTAGAAAAGGGGAAGCGGTTGTTGTTACGGCAGAAGAGGTAATACCTTTTGTAAAAGAAAAGGGGTTAAAGAAAGCGGCGGAACTTGTAGATGTTGTTACAACTGGGACATTTAGCCCAATGTGTTCTTCAGGAGTATTCCTAAACCTACCGCACCCTAAACCAAGAATGAAGATGTCCAAAGTATTTTTGAACGGTGTTAACGCTTATGCAGGTCTGGCAGCGGTGGATGTCTACCTTGGGGCGACAGAGCTTGCGGAATATGATCCGGCAAACCGTATTTTCCCCGGAGAATTTAATTACGGTGGCGGCCATGTGATCGAAGATCTCGTTGCCGGTCGTGAGGTGCGTCTAGAGGCTACTGCCTATGGTACCGATTGCTACCCGCGCCGCAAATTTGAAGAATGGATTACGCTTAAAGATATTGGGGAGGCAATCCTCTTTAATCCCCGTAATGCTTATCAGAATTATAATGTTGCTGTTAACCTTTCTGATCGAACCCTTTATACCTATATGGGCGTTTTGAAGCCGAAAATGGGAAATGCCAACTACTCCACTGCAGGACAGCTGAGCCCACTGTTTAACGATCCCTTGTTTAAAACCATTGGTTTGGGGACTAAGATCTTTCTCGGCGGCGGGATCGGCTATGTCACCTGGCATGGAACTCAACACAATCTTGACGTTCCCCGCAGTGCAAATGGCGTGCCGCGCAGACCTGCGGGAACACTCGCCGTAACCGGAGATTTAAAACAGATGTCAAGCAAATGGCTGCGGGGAATGAGTTTTTTGGGTTATGGACCTACGCTACAGGTGGGGATCGGTATCCCTATACCGATCTTAAACGAGGAGATCCTGCATTTTTGTGCAGTAACTGATGAGGAAATCTATGCTCCGGTCGTCGATTACAGTGAAGCCTATCCACAGGGTACGGGAGAAGTTTTAGCAGAAGTAAGCTATGCTGAGCTCAAGACAGGAAAAATTTGTATCAATGGACGCGAAGTACCCAGTGCACCTTTATCAAGCTACGCCAAGGCGAGGGAGATTGCCACAGTGCTTAAAAAATGGATTACGAAAGGCGAGTTCTTACTGACCCCGCCAGCTGCACCGCTGCCTACAGATGAGCCAACAAAGTTCAAAACAGAGAAAACCCAAGGAGGGGGAAGCTAAATGAAACAAAAGATCGTCCTACACTTTCCATCAGCTGTTGTTGAACAGCCGTTCATCTATTACCTGGTGAAAGACTTCAACCTGGTGGTCAACATCTTAAAGGCGGAGATAAATCCACGCAAAGAAGGGCGGATTGTCTTGGAAGTTAGCGGCGATGATCAGCGCTATGAAGAGGCTTTAGAATTTCTGCAAGCGAACGGACTGCGTGTTTCTTCCCTCCGCCAGGAGATCATCTGGAATGAAGAGCGCTGTACCCACTGCGGTGCCTGTTCGGTGATTTGCCCGAGCGGGGCTTTAGTTCTGCAGCGCCCGGAGATGTTAATCTGCTTTGATGAACAGAAATGCGTTGCCTGCGAGCACTGTCTGAAGGCTTGCCCGGCACGGGCGATGGAGGCGCGTTTTTAATGCAGGGAGTAAGGCGTGTTTATCGACGCTGCATGGGGGCGGCAGACCTCTCTTCTTTTACGGTAAAAGTAAAAGAGTCTGATCTATGGATCGCTGTTGATCGTGAAAGTTACAGGGATGGTTTGGCAGAACAGGTGGAGCAGCTTCTCTGGCGCTGCCGACATTTACTTGATTGCTACATTAAAGAAGATCCGGGGTTTGCTGCTGCTCTTTCTCCTTATCTTGTATCCTTTAAGGCACCACCCCTGGTCCTAGAGATGGTCAGGGCTGCCAACAGGGTTGGGGTCGGTCCTATGGCCTCTGTAGCCGGGGCTGTTGCCGCGTTCATAGGGGATGCTCTCCTTTCCCGATGCAGGGAAACGATCGTTGAAAACGGTGGCGATATTTTTCTTTATACCACTCGGGAACGTCGGATAGCAGTTTACGCTGGCGATTCGCCATTTTCCGGAAAGATCGCCCTGAGATTGCAGCCGCGCAAGAAGCCTTTTGCGGTATGTACCTCATCAGGTACTGTGGGGGCCTCCTTAAGTTACGGGATCTGCGATGCCTGTGTTGTTATTTCTGATTGGGTAGCCCTTGCGGATGCTTGTGCCACCGCTACCTGTAATCTGGTTAAAAGTGAGGAGGATCTAGAGGAAGCGTTAGCGTTTGCTCGCAATATTGAAGGCATAGATGGTGTGCTTCTAGTTTGTGGCGAGCGCATTGTTGCCTGGGGTAATATAGAAATTGTTCCCGTTTAGACGCTAATATTTTTTTAGCGATTGATATTTAATTTATACTAGGAGGTTTTGGATATGCTTTATGCAATAGGCGATTTGAAGCCAGTGATCAGCGAAGATGTTTTTATCGCCCCCGGGGCAAGGATTATCGGCCAGGTAACAATAAAGAGCCAGTCAAGTGTCTGGTATAATGCCGTTATCCGTGGGGATATTGATGCTGTTTATATAGGTGCAGCAACAAACGTCCAGGACAATTGTACCATTCATGAAGATAAAGGATATCCGGTAATGATTGGAGATAGAGTATCCGTGGCCCACGGGTCTGTCCTCCACGGTTGTACAGTAGAGGATGATGCTTTAATTGGGATGGGATGCTGCGTTTTAACAGGTGCCTATATCGGCGAAGGAGCAATTATTGGTGCCAACTCCCTGGTAACCGGGAAAACGCGTATACCTCCCTATACATTGGCGCTAGGTTCCCCGGCAAAGCCCGTGAGGGAGCTGACGGAAAAGGATCTTGAAGAAGCTCGGTTAATATTTAACATTTACCGTGAACGAGCCGCTTATTATAGGAAAAACATGAGCCGTTTGAATCACTCATAACTGCTTCTCACAGCCTATTAGTAGTGCTATGAACTTTTTTAAAAAATCCTTCAATATAAGGGGACGGTTTTATAAATTTCCAAGGACACAGATTGAGCGCTCGGTTACATTTTAGTAACGATAAAGACAGACTATAAATTAAGGCTGAAAATATTGACAAAAGAAGAGATTAATTTTATAATGAAAGTGCAAATTAAATAAGAACCGAAAATTGAAATATTTATAGTAATAGGGTAGATAAGTTAACTAATAGAGATTAATTAATAATTTAACATATTGGTTTTTTTATGAACATTTGTGAAAAAAATAACTAAGCTTTAGGAAATATTTTTTAATGGGCCAAGTGAAAATTTTTACTACAAGAGCCAAAAGATTGTTTTTTATTTTAGTTTGTAAGTTGGGGAATTTTTAGATAATTGAGTTCAAAAAATTGGGGGTGATATCTACGATTGCTGCTGCAGTTCCAAACGTAATCGGGAAAGTATTGCAGAACAGGAGCATCCTGTTTTGTCAATAAAAGGAGGGATTGACTGCATGATAATCTTGGCCGATGGTCTGCAGCTGCAAAAAAGAGACCCTCAAGAAGTGAAGCTCCCCTACTATCGACACTGCTGTCTGCTTTTGAAGTGGCCGGCAGGCTTTATATATTAAGGAATAAAAAAGAAATGTATAAGGAGGATGGCTAAAAGTGGAACAAACAAAGTTAGCAGTTTCGGAAGCACCGGAAAAGATAGAAATTGAAAAGATTTTGGAGAAGTACAAATTGAAAAAGGGTGCCCTTATCCCTGCTTTGCAGGAGATTCAGTCTTATTATGGCTACCTTCCGGAAAAGGCGATGGAGGATGTAGCACGTATCTTTAATCTCCCTTTAACACAGGTTTACGGAGTCGCTACATTTTATGCTCAGTTTCATCTAAAACCGAGAGGTAGAAATATTGTTCGCCTTTGCATGGGGACTGCCTGTCATGTGCGGGGTTCAGCTCTAATTATGGAAAAAATTGAAAAAGAGCTCGGTCTCCGTCCCGGCCAAACTACTTCTGACATGCGGTTCACATTTGAACCCGTGGCCTGTCTCGGCGCCTGTGGTCAGGCCCCGGTGATGATGGTCAATGATGATACGCATGGCCGTTTGACACCGGTCGAGGCCCTCTCTGTTCTCGAAACTTATAAATAGTAATGGAACGCTGAGCAAATCAGCCAGAGCTGCTGAACGTTAGACTGATCAATCATTTGGTGTTCAAAGACAATGGCTGTGGAATGCTGCGTGCTGTTAGTGATGGGCAGATTCAGGTCTTAGATATTAATTCTGAAGGAAAGGATGATCATGATGCGCCTTAACAGCCTCGAAGATTTAAACAAGCTTAGAGAAGAGCTGCAGAAGAAAAGAGATAT
>JAAZDR010000057.1 GCA_012512705.1 Bacillota bacterium | reverse complement strand
TGGTAGGGTAAAGGCTTTAGCTGATGGGGCTAGAGAAGGCGGTTTGAAATTTTAAATTTCAGTAAAGGAGGGATATTCATTTTGCCCAAAGCAGATACAAACCAGGAATTAGTGGAGAAGGTAGTAAAGATAAATAGGGTGGCCAAAGTAGTAAAAGGCGGTCGCCGTTTCAGTTTTAGTGCCCTTGTTGTTGTTGGCGATGAAAATGGCTCTGTAGGGGCTGGGCTTGGTAAGGCTAGCGAGGTGCCAGAAGCAATTCGTAAAGGAATAGAAGATGCAAAGAAACAAATGATCAGGATCCCTTTAGTAAACACTACTATACCGCATGAAACTATCGGCAGATTCGGAGCCGGTCGGGTTTTATTAAAACCTGCTTCAGAAGGAACCGGTGTAATCGCTGGTGGACCAGTGAGGGCAGTTTTGGAGCTTGCAGGAGTGCGCGATATTTTAACCAAAAATTTGGGTTCTGCTAACGCTATAAATATGGTTAAAGCTACAATGGAAGGCCTTAAATCCCTTAAGCGCGTGGAGGAAGTGAGTAAGTTGCGCGGCAAGTCTGTAGAAGAACTTTTGGGATAAGCAGATAGAGGAGGAAGTAAAAATGGCTCAAAAGTTGCGTATTACCCTGGTACGCAGTCCTATAGGGCGCAGTGAGAACCAGCGTCGAACGATAAAAGCGCTGGGTTTAAACAAGCTCAATAAAACAGTAGAACATAACGATAACCCAGCGATCAGAGGGATGGTAAAAAAGATCTCGCATATGGTTAAAGTTACCGAGGTTGAATAATCACATTGTACGATTAGATAGGGGAAGGAGGAGGTGTGAAAATGCGCTTACATGAGTTAGAAACACCAGCTGGTTCAACTCGCAAACCAAAACGCAAAGGCAGAGGTATAGGAAGCGGCCTTGGAAAAACTGCTGGTCGAGGGCATAAGGGTCAGAAAGCGCGTTCAGGCAGTAAAATCCGTCCGGGATTTGAAGGAGGCCAGATGCCTTTGCAACAGCGTCTGCCCAAACGCGGTTTTACAAATATTTTTGCCAAAGTTTATAGCGTGGTTAATGTAGAGAGACTGAACAAGTTTGAAGATGGAACAGAAATAACTCCGCAACTGTTAAAAGAAGCCGGAATAGTAAAAGCCCTTAAAGATGGAGTTAAAATTCTTGGCCGGGGCGAATTAGAGAAAAAACTAACAGTCAAAGCGCATAGCTTTAGTAAAACAGCAGCAGAAAAAATAAAAAATGCCGGTGGTAAGGCGGAGGTGATTTAATGTTTGAAACTGTTAGTGCCGCGTGGAGGATTAAAGAACTTCGTCGCCGTATTCTATTTACACTGGCAATGTTTGTTGTCTTCCGCCTAGGTTCCCATATACCTGTACCAGGTCTTGACCCGGATCGTCTGGCCGGGTTTTTTGAGGGCGATACACTGTTTGGTTTTATTAATATTATTGGCGGTGGAGCGCTTAAAAATCTTACTATTTTCGCTATGGGGATTATGCCTTATATTAATGCCTCGATTATCATGAATCTTTTAACAGTAGTAATCCCCAAACTCAAAGAATGGCAGGAGGAAGGCCCGGAGGGACGTAAAAAAATTGCCCAGCTAATTCGTTACGGGACAGTTGTTTTGGCCCTTCTACAGGCTTTAGGGATGTCAATGACTATATTTGATGAGGCTATCTTGGAACATACTATAGCTTCATATATAGTAATTGTGATCTCGCTTACAGCCGGTACTGCGTTTTTAATGTGGCTTGGTGAACAGATCACAGAATACGGTATTGGTAATGGGATATCATTATTGATTTTAGCCGGTATTATCGCTGGTTTCCCAATGAATATCGCCATTATAACGGAACAAGTACGCATCGGTGAAGTTGGTCTGCCCTTAGTTGCTTTAATCATTTTAATACTGCTAGCTTTGATTGTAGCAATTATTGCCTTAGACCAGGGGCAGCGCCGTATTCCAGTTCAGTATGCAAAGCGTGTTGTTGGCCGGCGTATGTACGGCGGACAGTCAACGCATATTCCGATGAAAGTTAATCAGTCGGGGGTTATCCCAGTAATTTTTGCCTCAGCGATTCTTATGTTCCCTCAGACGTTAATGCTTTTTATTAACCACCCTATAGCTCGCAGTATTGCTGAAAAGCTTAGCTGGGGAACACTGCTGAACACAATATTATATTTGGTGCTTATTATTTTATTCGCCTTTTTCTACACTGCGATCCAGTTTGACCCAAACCAGATGGCTGCGAACATTAAGAAATACGGCGGTTTTGTTCCCGGTTTGAGGCCTGGACGGCCGACTGCAGAATATTTTTCACGTGTTACAAGCCGTTTGACTTTCGTTGGGGCCTTTTCGCTGGCGATAATAGCAGCATTACCAATTTTTTTGCAGGAAGTAACCCGGGTGAATATGCTTTTCGGGGGTACAGGTTTGATTATTATTGTTGGCGTTGTTTTAGAGACAGCTAAACAGATTGAAAGCCACATGCTCATGCGAAATTATCGCGGTTTTATGAGATAAAGGGGCTGGTTCTTTGATTAGTTTAAAATCGAAAACCGAGATAGAGCTGATGAGGGTAGCGGCAAT
>JAAZDR010000056.1 GCA_012512705.1 Bacillota bacterium | reverse complement strand
GACAGACGATCGCCACTGTTTGCCCGGGCTTTACATCGATATTCAAATCCTCGATCAGTGGCTCGTTTTTATTATAGCTAAATTTTACATGGCGGAAGCAAACTTCCCCCTTCGGATTTTGAATTACCCTGCTTTCCTTTCGGTCCGGCAGCTCTTCAACCTCGTTTAAAAGTTCAAAGACGCGTTCAGCAGAGGCTGCGGTTGATTGTAAGATATTAGCGATATTGGCTGTTTGGATTATCGGTTGGGTAAACTGCCGCGAATACTGGACGAACGCCTGAACGTCGCCGATGGCGATCGCGCTGCGCGTAACCATGATCCCGCCAGCGACAGAGATCAGCACATAGCCGATATTATTGATAAAGAACATCAGCGGCATAATGACGCCGGAGATAAATTGTGCTTTCCAGCCGGCTTCATAGAGACGGGTATTAATTGTGTCGAAAACAGAGATGGCTTTTTCCTCGCGGGAAAAAGCTTTAATTATTTTATGCCCGGCGTATATCTCTTCGATATGGCCGTTAAGTTCGTCGAGTGTTGCCTGCTGGGCGAAAAAATATGCTTGGGAGCGTTTGGCGATCGCTTTTGTCACCAGCACGTAAAGTGGAAGCGTTACCACTAAAATAAGGGTCATCGGTGGGCTGATCGCCAGCATCATGATCACGATCCCGGTGAGGGTGACCACGGAGCGGATGATCTGGGTAATACTTTGCTGTAAGGTGTTGCTGATATTGTCAATATCATTGGTCACGCGGCTCAGTATTTCGCCATGGGTATGGGTATCAAAGAACTTGAGCGGCAGCCGGAAGAGCTTGTCAGTAACGTCATTGCGCATCTTGTACACTGTTTTTTGGGCAACCGTAATCATAATTACCTGTTCGATATAGGCGAAGACAGCGCTAGCAGTATATAAAGCGGCGAGGATAAAAAGAATACGGAGAATATAGCTGAAATCAATCGCTGCGCCAGCGGCGCCTTCAAGTTTTCTTAAGACGCCTTCAAAGATCTCGGTTGTTGCCAGGCCCATAATTTTCGGGCTGAGCACCGTAAAACTCGTGCTTAAAAACGCTGTCAGCACAGCGAGCAGCAGCTGAGCCTTAAAGGGGTAGAGGTAAGTGAGTAGCCTTTTAAGGGTCCGTTTAAAGTTTTTTGGTTTTTCTACAGGTCTTGCGAACATAGGACCCCTGCGGTGGCCCTGTTGGGGGCCGGTTGGGGGGCTTTGTCTGCTGTTATCTTTCATCAGACAATCTCCTCTGCATATTGGGAAGATACAATCTCGCGGTAAACAGCGTAGCCCTTCAGCAGTTCTTTATGCGTTCCTATCCCCGCGATCTCACCTTCATCCAAAACAATGATCTGATCCGCATCAATGATCGTGCTCACCCGCTGGGCGACAACGAGCACTGTCGCCCCTGCGGTTGCGCGCTTCAGCGCTTGGCGCAGCCGGGCATCAGTCTTATAGTCAAGGGCAGAAAAGCTGTCGTCGAAGAGGAGTATTTGCGGCCTGCGGATCAGGGCCCGGGCGATGGAGAGCCGCTGCTTCTGTCCTCCGGAAATATTCGTGCCTCCCTGTGAAATAGGGGCTTCCAGGCCGTTATTCCTATTGATGAACTCTGCGGCTTGGGCAGTTTCTGCGGCGGCTGCTATTTCTTCAATAGTGGCATCTTCTTTGCCGTAGCGGATGTTTTCAGCGATCGTTCCGCTAAAGAGAACTGCTTTTTGGGGGACATAGCCGATTTTATCCCGCAGTGTTTTTGGGGGAAGCTCTTTAATATCCACTCCGTCCAGCAAAATCTTTCCCTGCTGCGGATCATAAAAGCGGGGGATAAGGTTGAGCAGGGTAGATTTC
>JAAZDR010000055.1 GCA_012512705.1 Bacillota bacterium | reverse complement strand
TACTGGTGTAATCACCTTACCTGAAGGTGTAGAGATGGTAATGCCTGGTGATAATGTTAATATGGAGATAGAACTTATCACACCGATTGCGATTGAGGAGGGCTTACGCTTTGCGATCCGTGAAGGCGGACGCACTGTTGGCGCTGGCGTGGTAACTGCTATTATAGAATAGATGCCAACTGGCAGCTGTAAGAGTTGCTGTTGGTTGGCGATGTAAAGCTTTGAGCGAGCGATGAAGTAAAAGGTTGCCGGCTCCGCCGGGGAATTTTTACGGAGCAGGTCTGTATAAGTAATCAGGCGTAAAGGAGGAGCAATATGGCTAATCAAAAAATACGTATTCGCTTGAAGGCTTTTGATCATACGCTGCTTGATCAATCAGCTGGGAAAATTGTAGAGACGGCAAAAAGAACTGGTGCCGAAGTATCAGGTCCTGTGCCGCTGCCTACAGAGAAAAATATCTATACTGTTATCAGGGCCCCTCATAAATACAAGGATTCGCGGGAACAGTTTGAGGTTCGTACACATAAACGTTTGATCGATATACTTGAACCTACTCCCAAAACTATTGACTCATTAATGCGGCTCGATCTACCGGCAGGGGTAGATATTGAGATAAAGCTGTAAGCGGGAGGTGCAGAAATTGAAAAAGGCGATCTTGGGGAAAAAGTTGGGCATGACTCAGATTTTTGATGAAAATGGTCAGCTTATCCCTGTAACAGTTTTAGAGGCAGGTCCTTGTGTTGTCTTGCAGAAAAAAACTGTTGAAACGGACGGCTATCAGAGCATAAAAGTAGGTTTTTTAGACCGTAAAGAGCACAAGACCAATAAACCTTTGGCCGGACAGTTTAAAGCAGTTGGGGTTAAGCCTAAAAAATATATCAGGGAGTTTAGGCTTGAAGATATAGATCAATATGAAGTCGGTCAGGAAATTAAGACTGATATCTTTAAGCAAGGTGAATACGTGGATGTAACAGGTATTTCGCGTGGAAAAGGATTTGCCGGCTCCATTAAACGGCATGACCAGGCCCGTGGTGCAATGAGCCATGGATCACATTACCACCGTGGCCCCGGCTCTCTAGGTGCAGTTGGCCCGGCTCGTGTTTTTAAAGGGCAAGCACTACCAGGACGTATGGGCGGCAAAAAATGCACCGTGCAAAAACTGCAAGTTGTCGAGGTAGATCCGGAGCGAAACCTTTTACTTGTCAAAGGGGCTGTTCCTGGTCCACGTGGTGGTTTGGTAGCAGTAAAGAACTCTCTGTAAAAGCTAAAGAGAAATAGTCCAGCTCTTATCGAAAGAGGAAAGGAGGTTTCGCCCATGCCGAATGTTGCAGTGTATAACATGCAGGGGGAACAGGTTGGGGAGATGTCTTTAAGTGAAAGAGTTTTTGCTGCGGAAATTAAGGAAGGCGCGATGAAAAGCGTTGTTCAAATGCAGCTTGCTAACAAGCGTCTGGGAACGGCATCGACAAAGACTAGAGGTGAGGTTCGAGGAGGCGGCCGTAAGCCTTGGCGTCAAAAAGGGACAGGTCGCGCACGTCATGGTTCAATTCGTTCGCCGATCTGGGTCGGTGGCGGCACGGTTTTTGGTCCTCGACCGCGTAGCTACAGATATACAGTTCCCAAAAAAGTGAGGAGAGCAGCGATTCGCTCTGCTCTCAGCGCCAAAGTAGCTCGGGATCTGCTTTTAGTGCTTGATAAGATTGAATTAGAAGAGCCGAAGACGAAAGTAGTTGCTAATTTTTTACAAAGTCTAAATTTAAATAAAAAAGTACTTTTCGTTACCGAGCGGGCGAATGAGGTTTTTTATAAGTCTGCACGGAATATTCCCGGTGTAAGGACATTGGTGGCGCCACAGCTAAACGTCCTTGATATACTAAACCATGATTATATTGTTTTAACCCGTGCGGCAGTCTCTAAAGTGGAGGAGGTGTTTGCCTGATGCGGGATCCAAGGGATATTATTATCAAACCTCTGGTTACAGAAAAATCAACTGCGCTGATGGAGGATAACAAATACAGCTTCGTTGTTGCTAAAGAAGCAAATAAAATTGAGATTAAAAAAGCCGTGGAAGAGATCTTTAAGGTGCGGGTCAAGGCAGTCAATACTATACGCATGAAAGGCAAAAAAAAGCGCCTCGGAAGATACGAAGGCTTTCGCCCTGATTGGAAAAAAGCTATTGTTACCTTGAGTGAGGATAGCAAGCCGATTGAATTGTTTGAAAGCAGGTAGGTTAATCCCTATTTGGTTTTGGAGATAGCGTAAAGGAGGGGTAGTTGTGGCGGTTAAAAAATTTGTGCCAACATCGCCAGGTCGTCGGTTTATGACCGTATCGTCTTTTGAAGAGATTACAAAAAGTGTGCCGGAAAAAAGTTTGCTGACGTCACTGAAGAAGAAAGCCGGGCGTAATGCGCAGGGTAGGATAACCATCCGCCACCGGGGGGGTGGCCACAAACGCCAGTACAGAATCATTGACTTTAAACGTGATAAAGACGATGTTCCCGCTCGTGTTGCAGCTATAGAGTATGACCCGAACCGTTCGGCAAATATCGCTTTACTTCACTATAAAGATGGTGAGAAAAGGTATATTTTGGCCCCTGTAGGACTTAAAGTAGGCCAGCAAGTAATGTCTGGAGAAAAAGCTGAAATCTCACCCGGCTGCAGCCTGCCATTAAGGGCGATTCCAGTGGGGACGGTAGTTCACAATATAGAACTTAAGAAAGGTAAGGGTGGACAGATTGTCCGCTCTGCCGGAGGGGCTGCACAGCTCCTTGCTAAAGAGGGAGATTATGCTCATGTGCGACTACCATCGGGTGAGGTGCGTTTGATCCATCTGGAATGTCGTGCAACAGTGGGGCAGGTAGGTAATATCGAGCACGAAAATATCACCATAGGAAAGGCCGGTCGTTCTCGATGGAAAGGCCGGAGGCCCAGTGTGCGTGGTGTCGTCATGAATCCACATGACCATCCTCACGGCGGCGGTGAAGGTAAGGCGCCTATCGGGCGCAAAACTCCTGTAACGCCTTGGGGCAAGCCGACACTGGGATATAAGACACGTAAGAAGAATAAGAAATCTGATGATTACATCGTTAAACGCAGAAAGTAAGACGGATGCGATTTTTACTTCCTTGGGAAGGAGGTTGTTTAAATGTCTCGTTCTTTAAAAAAAGGTCCTTATGTTGATCAAAAACTCATGAAAAAAATTGAAGAAATGAATAAGAAAAACGAAAAAAAAGTGATTAAAACCTGGTCACGACGCTCAACTATATTCCCCGCCATGGTCGGTCATACCTTGGCAGTTCATGACGGACGCAAACATGTGCCGATCTATATAACTGAGGATATGGTCGGGCACAAATTAGGAGAGTTTGTCCCAACGCGCACATTTCGGGGACATGGGCACCATACCGAGCGCTCTACTGCACTTAAGTAGGCGAGGAGGGAGGAAAGAATATGGAAGCGAAAGCACAAGCCAGATATGTCCGTATCGCTCCGCGTAAAGTACGTATTGTAATTGACCTTATTCGTAGCAAAGATGTTCAAGAAGCAATAGCAATTTTGCGCCATACTCCGAAAAGGGCAGCAAATGTAATTACCAAACTGTTGCATTCGGCAATAGCTAATGCCGAAAATAATAACAATATGGACACAAGTAGACTTTATGTATACCGCGCTTTTGTTGACGAGGGGCCAACATTGAGAAGGTTTCGTCCCCGGGCGATGGGTAGGGCGACAAGAATTCGTAAG
>JAAZDR010000054.1 GCA_012512705.1 Bacillota bacterium | reverse complement strand
TTTTATGAACGTGGGCGTGTAGATGACTTAGAAGGATCAATCTTTACGCCCGGGCCCATAGTTGAGCTCACTGTCACCGAAAGAAGATATTGCCCTTTAGCAGCCGGTGGTTTCGCTTTAATAAGCGTTTCTATAATTGTATAGAAGTTTTCCAGAAGGTCTTCTAGAGGGAAAGAAACCTTGCCAATCGGAAGATGAATATTACCTGCCTTATCAACCCTATACTCTACTTTACCGGCTTTAATCTCTTTTACCGCCTTTTCAATATCAAAGGTTACTGTACCCGTTTTAGGGTTAGGCATCATCCCCCTCGGTCCGAGAATACGCCCAAGCTTTCCTACATGTTTCATCATATCCGGTGTTGCCACAGCAACATCAAAATCAAGCCAACCACTTTGAATTTTTTCTGCTAATTCCTCTTCGCCTACAAAATCTGCACCAGCATCTTCAGCTTCTTTAGCCTTGTCCCCTTTAGCAAAGACGAGCACTTTTACTTCTTTGCCAGTACCCTTGGGCAAAACCACTGCCCCACGAACCTGCTGGTCTGCATGCCTGGGGTTTACGCCAAGACGCACGGCAAGCTCAACGGTTTCATCAAAGGAAGCGCTGGCATTTTCCTTAACAATCCCCAGAGCTTCACGCGGCTCATAGAGACGGTTGCGATCGATTTTTTTTCTAGCTTCAAGGTATTTCTTGCCATATTTTGCCATTATAATTACCTCCTTGTGGTGCGAACGAGTAAACTCTCCCACTCTCTACACGAATTTATTTTTCAACAACAATACCCATGCTCCGTGCTGTACCCTCTATTATACGCATTGCCCCTTCGATATCAATTGCATTAAGATCCTTCATTTTCATTTCCGCAATCTCACGTACTTTGTCCTGTGATACTTTAGCCACCTTAACCTTATTCGGTTCACCAGAAGCTTTATCAATACCCACGGCTTTTTTGAGCAGCACCGCTGCCGGTGGTGTTTTAGTAATAAAGCTAAAAGAACGATCCTCATATACTGTTATTTCTACAGGAATTGTCAATCCCGCCTGCTGTGCTGTTTTGTCATTAAATTCTTTACAAAAAGCCATTATGTTTACGCCATGCTGACCTAATGCAGGGCCTACAGGCGGCGCCGGGTTTGCTTTACCAGCAGGTATCTGTAGCTTTATCAGACCGATCACTTTTTTGGCCATTTTTTCTTCCCTCCTTACCCCAACGTTACATTAACTTTAACTTCTAATTTAATTAGCTAAACCTTTCCACTTGATAAAAATCTAATTCAACTGGTGTTTCCCGACCAAACATCGATATCATAACTTTTAATTTGCCTCGTTCGCCTAATATTTCTTCAATAGTTCCAACAAAATTTTTAAAAGGACCATCAATAACGCGTACCTGTTCACTAACCTCAAAATCAATCTTCGGTTTGGGCTCAGTCATTCCCATCTGCTTCATTATTTGATTAACCTCTGCCTCACTTAAAGGAATCGGTTTGGATCCAGGGCCGACAAAACCGGTAACACCGGGCGTATTACGCACAACGTACCATGAATCATCCGTCAAAATCATCTCTACTAGGATATAACCGGGGAATACCTTACGCGTCGTCGTTTTTTTTTGTCCCTCTTTAGCTTCGATTTTTTTCTCCGTCGGCACTATCACACGAAAAATTTTGTCCTGCATCTCCATAGACTCGACGCGCTTTTCTAAATTTGTCTTTACCCTATTCTCATAACCTGAATAAGTATGCACCACATACCAGTGCTTTTCACACATTGGATGAGGAACCTAACTAGAACTAGGTTCTCTTCCCTCCTTCACTAAATAATAAACCTTAATATTGCTGTAAAAAAAGAGTCAAGGATATAAAAAAATGTCCCGAGAACCACTATAGCTACAAGCACAATCCAGGTAAAGACAATAAATTCCTTCCGGTTTGGCCAGTGAACCTTTTTTAGTTCAGAACGCACTTCACTAAAAAATCGATAAATTTTTTTTAGCAATCCCATACACATCCTTAAAACAGTCTAACATACCGGCTCACATCTTACTCTATTTGGTCTCTCTGTGGAGAGAATGCTTGCCACAAGTTGGACAAAACTTTCTCAGCTCAAGACGTTCTGTATTATTACGTTTATTTTTTGTAGAAGTGTAATTCCGCTTTTTACAATCAGTACACTCCAAGGTGATCGTCACACGCATTTACTACACCCCCTATGTGCTCACTTCGTAAGGGTGACCATATAGCCACGAAATTCAATTTATCACAGAATAAAGGGTATGTCAACTGCTTATGCAGGCGTAAGTCAAAGCAATTTTAGAAGTAATTTCTGTAACTTAGCCCTCGTGCACTGCTAAAAAAACTAGGGCAGTGACACTGCCCTAGTCTAACCATCTCCACGTATCTATTCTATAATAGCAGTTACCACGCCAGCGCCAACAGTGCGTCAGCCTTCACGGATCGCAAAGCGTAAGCCCTCCTCAATCGCAATCGGTGTGATAAGTTCTATCTCCATATTAACATTATCACCAGGCATTACCATCTCTACACCTTCAGGTAAGGTGATTACACCAGTA
>JAAZDR010000053.1 GCA_012512705.1 Bacillota bacterium | reverse complement strand
TCAGTTCCTGGCAGGCGATTTTATCGCCGCTTTTCTGCTTGCGCCCCAGTTTCGCCATCCTGGTCTCTACCGTAGAAATGTCGGCCATGACCAACTCCAGCTCTACCAGTTCCAGATCGCGTAAAGGATCTACTGTACCGTAAACATGGGAAACCCCGCTAGCCTCAAATACGCGTAAAACATGAACCAACAGATCTGCTTCCCGAATTTTAGCCAAAAAACGATTGCCCAGCCCCTCCCCATGGCTGGCTCCTTTAACCAGACCAGCGATATCTACAAACTTAATGTAGGCTGGTGTTGTTTGTGAACACCCGGCAACGGAAGCGACCTGGCTGAGACGGGGGTCTGGCACCGCTACCACTCCGGTGTTTGCCTCAATAGTACAGAACGGATAGGGCTCTGCGGCTACACACGCTTTGGTCAAGGCATTAAATAAAGTCGACTTGCCGGCATTAGGAAGCCCGATAATCCCACAAGTTAGCGACATAGAACATACTCCTTATAAGTCTCCTTCGGAAATTATCTCTTTCACACGCCGTTCAAAACGTGAGCGGGGTATAAGAACGCTGCGTCCGCATTTTAAACACTTAATGCGGAAATCCATCCCTACCCGTATAATTTTCCAACAATTACTACCACAGGGGTGGTTTTTTTTAAAACGAACAACCTGTCCTATCTGGTAATCAGCCATGCCTGTTCGCTCCTTAAATTTCAGCGCTCTTGCTCCATTAAAGCGTCAAGAATACTGCAGATATTCGCAAAAACCGCCTCAATATCTTCACTGCCATCGATATGATAGATCTGATTTTTTTCTTCATAATACGCGATTAAAGGCGCAGTCTGCTCCTTATATACGCTGAGCCTGTTTTTAACGGTTTCGATAGTATCGTCATCTCGCTGATAAAACTCTCCACCACAGCGGTCACAGACATTACGCACTTTCGAAGGGTTAAACTTGAGGTGATACGTAGAGCCGCACTCCCTGCAGATACGGCGGCCGGAAAGCCTTTGCACAAGTTCCTCTTCATCAACTCGAATATTAATGACTGCAGCTATCTTTTGCCCAAGCTCCTGCAACACTTTCTCTAACTCATCCGCCTGAACAACAGTGCGCGGGAAACCGTCCAGCAGCCCCCCTTTTGCCGCATCAGGCTTTTGCAAACGCTCCTTGACTAGGCCGACAACGATCTGATCGGGAACCAGCTCTCCTCGATCCATATACTCTTTTGCTTTTCTACCCAGTGGTGTCTTGTTTTTCACTGCTGTACGGAGAATGTCGCCAGTGGCAATATGTACAAGTTTATATTTTTTCACTAATTGTTCGGCCTGGGTTCCTTTCCCGGCCCCTGGAGGACCCAATAAAATAATTAACACTATTTATTCCCTCCTAAGAAAAGATCTTTTTCCTCATTCGGCAAACCGCTTTAAAATATATAAATCACGATACAGCTAATTAAGCTTCTGCACGGATCGAAAAAAATCCTGCTTCTACCGCTCAAATATTCTACAGCCATCCTTTGTAAAAATCTATAAAAATTGTAAATAAATTACCAAATATTACAGATTGGTTAAACTCACGAATGAAAAAGTTATCTTTGAAAATTATTCCTAAGGGATAGAGCAATCCAGAAAAAAGAACTAACAAACCTAGATTTATAGCAGAACCCAAGAAAGTTGCCGCGCAATGCCCTAATAGAGCGCAAACACCTGTTTTATGCCCCTGAACTAGCAGCTGCTCGAAAAGGTAAAAGATGCCCCAGATTAGCGCTACACTAACCATAAAGGAAATGCAGTTGAGAATCAGCTGTGCCAATATGCTGCTCAACAGTTCACCTTCTAGGCTGACATTTGGCACCGACGGAATTTTCGCTATTTTTTCTCGGAGGAGCAAGAGGCCTCTACCCAGATTTTCCGGAGCTCCTAATCTTTGTACGAGGGCCCAAAACAGCTCCGTTGATCGAGAGCCTGAAAAAGACTGCAGATTAAGGTCTACTGGGATCACCAGTTGGTTTAAAAATGCCCGGGCAAGGGTTCTCCTTATGAGGTAGCGCTCTTCAGCAAAAAAAACAAGGTGATTTTGCAAAAAAAAGGCAGGAGGAAGCGCAATTAATAAAATTACGGCCTTATAGAGCATTTTTTTACTCCCTTTTAAATAGCCACAAACTCCGCCCCAGATAACAAATACTGCGGCTGCAATATCAATCCAGTTCATTAAATCCTCCAGAATAATTTAAAAACATTGTTTTTTAAATTATATGATAACCATTCTTTTACATTCCTATCTTCCCCTGATACATAAAAATCAAAGCTTTTTAATATACTAATTGTTAGAATACGTTATTTTAGGTTTTTTGTAAATTTTTTAGGAAAGGGGCAGCCGAAGAGTGTGCCTGAAACTTTTAAATTCAACTCGGCAGCGCCAAATGAATTATACAGTTTTACAAATAAAATAATAGAAATGTTTTTGGAAAAAGCGGACGCAGGAAGCACGCTGGTCATACTATGTATCGGTAGCGACCGCTCAACCGGTGATTCTTTAGGACCGCTAACCGGTTCTCTTTTGTGCAAATTAAATCCTACTGGTACTGTTATTTTAGGCACACTAAAGAATCCGGTTCATGCTGTTAATCTTGAAAAAACTGTTGCGCAGCTGTATAAAAGCTGCCCTGTTCCTTTTGTAGTTGCTGTCGATGCCTGCCTTGGTCAACTAAAAAGCGTTGGCTTCGTTGAACTGGGTTATGGCCCTCTTTCTCCTGGTTCTGGGGTAAATAAAACACTTCCCCCAGTTGGCGATATTTATATCAGCGGCGTTGTTAATGTCGGAGGGTTCCTCGAACAAATGGTCTTACAGAATACGCGCTTATACAAAGTATTTTCACTCGCTGAATTTATCAGCAAAGGCTTATTCCTTGCCTGTCAAGCAAGGACTAAAACTTTGGAAGGCAGCATTTCCCCTATGTTAAAAACAAACAATTGAATTTATTCCTCTTTGAATTAAAAAGCTCCTGCAAGGAATCAGTTTTCTTGCAGGAGCTCAATTATTAATGATATGTTGGGTGGCTGTATACGCCTTAAGCTAATTTTTCATACTGCTCTTTTTCTCGTCCTGTTCTTTAATCTTCATATCACAACCACCAGAAAAAACCGCTCCATCATCTATGAGCAGTACTTTTGTAGAAATATTGCCAATCAAGGTCCCTGTTTTACGGATCTCCAGGCGTTCACGAGCATAAACATTGCCGTCCAGGTGTCCGGCCACAGCGACACTGCGCGCTTTGATTTCCGCTATCACCCTACCGCTTTCGCTGACAATAACATCTCCTTGCGTCTCAATATCACCCTCCATGCGTCCGTCAATACGAATAATGCCAATTGCCTTGATGGTTCCCTTAAAATATGTATCTTTGCCGATTAAGGAGTCTATCTTATCTGGAGAACTTGTTGCCCCTTTTGTTAAAATACCCATACTGACCTCCTCAAAATACTAACCTCCTCAAGGTATCTCTAATCCAACTAGAGATAATCCATGGGATCTACGGCGACCCCACGCACATGTACTTCGTAATGCACATGAGGCCCGGTGCTGTAACCCGTACTGCCTATATAACCGATAATCTCTCCTTTTTTAACGCTGTCCCCCGGTTTTACAGCGCGGCGAGACATATGCGCGTAAACAGTTTGGTAACCGTAACCATGATCTAGTCGAACCAGATTGCCCCAGCCGCTACGGTAAGCAGAAACTACGACCTTCCCATCTGCAGTGGCATAGATCGGTGACCCCAGCGGGGCAGCTATATCAATTCCTTCATGGAACTCTATCCGATAGCGGTTAAAAGGTGAACGTCTTGTCCCAAAGCCAGAGGTGATACGCCCGTATGCTGGCCATATTGACGGGGTAGCGGCAAGGCGGCGCTGATATTCTTCAACATCGGCTATTAAGCTTTCCAGTTCGTCAGCTTTATTCGTAAGTGAATCGCGCAAAGCTAAAATATTGGCTGTAGTACGGTTTATTATTTCATTTCCAGTTCGACTGCTTAAAACCCGGGGAGATGAAACTCCGCCTTCGCTTCCATGCTCGGCTGCGAGTTCCTGGCTCTCAATTAAGCGGCGCACCTCATCACTTAGACGCTCGACCTCGCTCACCTGCTGCAGCATCTCTTCTGTTTGCTGTGCTAAAACATCTAGCTCTTCCTTCTGAATCCTGCTTATCTGACGTAAGTGTTTGAGTTCGTCCATCTGCGCTCGCAAATTAAGATAGCTGTTACCGAAAACAAGCAGCACCGCGATAAACAAAATAACAAAAACACTCAAAAACTGGCAGAAAATGAGGGAAATACGTATGCTGTACGTTGCCTCATCCGTATGCGGCACAAACATAATGGTAAAAGCTCGCGATTTCTTTTTTCCCAAGCCGGACATATGCACCCCCCTTCCACAGCCTCTTCCTTCCTTTTACTGAGCTAATTTATTTATTTTTTTTATATTTAAAGAAGCCTGCTTAATAGCTTCTTTTTCTTCCTCGCTCAAATGATAGCTGCTTTCACCCGCCCTAACCGGTTTAGCATATGTCCGCCCCTCTTCACGCCCGTATATGCCTGTTAACACAACGCCGTTGAGCTGGTCGTCAAGAAGGGCAATCGAATAGCTCAGGTCACCGCCCGTCTGCTGAAAAGCGTTATAGCGCACAAGTCTTAACCCTTTGGGAATCTGCTTCACAATTCTCTCCAGGGCTCGACAGCGAGCAGAGAGCTCTTCCACCTCGTTCTCCAGCTGCTCGCTTTTCTCCAAACTTTGAAGAACAATTCTTTCGAGACTCTCACCAGTGCTTCCTTTCATCATGCTTCGATATCTACATTCCAGTTTGCGCAAACGGATAAAAAAAAGAATTGCAAAAAATAATGTTATAATCAGGACGATGAACAAGGCCCAAAAAACAAATTCAAAACTGTAAATATCTAAATTGGTTAATCTGTTCAATCTTTTGCGGCCCCATATGTAAATTCGAGAAAATGTTAAAAACCGTTAATAATTTGATTCGCGGTTCAGGGGTAAAACCCTCTTTTTAAGGTGCAAAAAATTTAACTAAAAAAATTATAATTATGATCGCCGGCACCAAATTGGCAACCTTAATTTTAATCAAACCCAAAATATTTAAACTGATAGCAACTATTAACACCCCTCCGACAGCGGAGACTTCACGTACTATATCTGTCGTTAATAAGACAGAAAGGCTATCGGCCAAGGCAACGAGGGCCCCTTCGTAAAACAGGACGGAAAACGCCGCGATAACTATCCCAACACCCATTGTTGAGGCAAAAGCAATCGAAGCAACACCGTCTATAATCGATTTGGTATAGAGTATTGAGTGCTCTCCTGCAAGTCCGCTTGTTAGCGCGCCGGTTATACTCAACGCCCCCGAACAATAGACAATTGTTGCAAAAATAAAAGACCTTACCAGTTGGTTATTCTCTTTGCCCATGTTAGCTTGTAATCGTCTGCCCATAGCCTCAATATTTTGTTCTATGCTTAGGCTCTCACCAATAGAGCCACCCAGCGCCATGCTGATGACTACAAAAATTATGTTTTCTGCCTCCAATGCCATCTGCATACCTATCAACAATACAGATAATCCTATGCCATGCATTACTGTTTCCTTTAACCGTTCTGACAGATGGGCCCCAAGCAAAACGCCAATAAAACCACCAACAATTATTGTTGCGGTGTTTACGATAACTCCTGTATATATTCCAAACAGCTCTGCAATCATCTTTACAATCTCCTGCTTTCTCGAGAAACAATTTATAGAAAATCATTTTAAAAATGTTTCACGTGAAACATTTTTATCTAAGAAGCAATTCAAGAATGCGCTGAAGGTCATCGTGGTCGTAAAAATCAAAGACTACCATACCCTTCCCCTTTTTATTCTTAATTCTCACTTTAGTTCCATAAGCATACTCAAGCTTTTCCTCTAGCTCTAAGAGGTGCGGGTCACGTAAATCAGCCTCTTTTTTTGGGGCTCTCTTCTGGGGAAGCTTCCTTTTTCTTTCGTAAATCAGCTGCTCAACTTCCCGTGCGGAAAGATTGTTGGCAATAATTTTTTCAGCTAACTCCCACTGATGCTGATGATCAGTGATGGACAAAAGGGGTCTTGCCTGCCCGGGGGTGATCTTGTTCGCCGCCAAAGCTTCTTTCGCTTTAGTAGAAAGGGAGAGCAAGCGAATTGTATTAGCGATCGTCGAACGGCTGCGTCCCAAACGTCGTGCTAACTGTTCCTGAGTAAAACCAAATTCCTTGATCAAGCAATTGTATGCTTCCGCTTCTTCTATAGGATTTAAATCTTCTCGCTGCAGGTTCTCAATTAAGGCAATCTCTACCATCGCGTTTTTACTATACTCGCGGACAAGGGCTGGCACTTTTGCCAAACCAGCCATCTTCGCAGCACGCAGGCGTCGCTCGCCAGCAACCAACTGATAAAAACCCGCCTTGGCCTCAGAAACAGCAACAATGATCGGCTGAACAACACCGTGTTCTTTAATTGACTGCGCTAGCTCCTCTAACTTTTCTTGCTGAAAAACTGTTCTTGGCTGGTATGGGTTAGGCATAATTTTAGCAATCTCTATTTCCGTTAAACCGCTTTCCTCACTTTCGTCTATTGAAAAATCGGGGATTAAAGCATCCAGGCCTTTGCCAAGACCCTTTCTGTTCATCTTTCCAATACCTCCTGGGCAAGCTTAAGGTAAACTTCCGCACCCCTAGATTTCGGGTCATAATCGATAATAGATTTTCCATAGCTAGGGGCCTCGCTCAAGCGGACGTTGCGCGGAATTACCGTTTGGTAGACAAATTCATGAAAATATTTTTTCACCTCTTCCGCTACTTGAGAAGCAAGATTGGTTCGGGAATCATACATGGTAAGTAAAACACCTTTAATACGCAAAGCAGTATTTAAGTGTTTGCGCACGAGATTAAAGGTATTCATTAGCTGGCTAAGGCCCTCGAGGGCATAATACTCACACTGGATCGGTATCAGAACGCTATCAGCGGCAGTTAGCGCATTAACAGTAAGCAGACCTAGCGATGGGGGACAGTCAATAAAGATATATTCATATTCATGGCGGTAATCTTCAAGGACCTTCTTTAAGCGGACTTCGCGGGAAAGGGTGGAAACAAGCTCAATTTCAGCGCCGGCCAGTTGAATTGTTGCCGGCACAACTTTTAAATTTTCTGCTTCCGTAACAAGAATTATTTTCCGCAGTGGTATCTCATTAATAAGTGCATCATAAATACATAATTTAATATTTTTTTTATCAATACCAATCCCGCTAGTAGCATTACCCTGCGGATCAGCATCAAGTAAAAGCACTTTCTTCCCAAGGCGCGCCAGGCACGCGCGCAGGTTTACAGCCGTAGTAGTCTTGCCCACACCCCCCTTCTGGTTTGCAACGGCAATTACCTCGGTCATGTTCTTACACCTGCCTCAATTACTAGTAATTCTTACTTTATTCGTGAATGAATCGTTAACCTCCTTCCCTGTTATAAAAAAAGGAAACCCGAAAGTTCCCTTATGTGTAGATTACAAAGCCTTGGCATGTTATTTTAAAACTAT
>JAAZDR010000052.1 GCA_012512705.1 Bacillota bacterium | reverse complement strand
CATCGGTCCCAGCGACTATGTACCCTGGTTAAAGGACAATAAAATTTGCTATATTTACATGGAGGGGCTAGGCTTTGGCGAAGTGCCTCTTACTCTGGAGCTAAAGCTTTCTGTGGAGGATTCTCCTAACAGCGCCGGTGTAATTATTGACGCTATCCGCTGTCTCAAGTTAGCCAAGGATCGGGGTATCGGAGGAGCGCTTAACTCCATCGCTTCTTTTACTATGAAGTCACCCCCACAGCAGTTCACGGACAGCGTTGCTTCTACACGGGTAGAAGATTTTATAGCCGGGACGAGGAAGCAGTAATGAAGGCAGTAGTTATGGCCGCAGGAGAAGGCAGCAGGATGCGCAGTGCCTTGGGGGCATCCTCTGCCTCTAAACTTCTTTATCCGCTTTTAGGGCTGCCGATTATTGAGAGAGTTATTCTCGCTGCCAAAAGAGCGGGTATAAAAGAGTTTATTGTTGTCACCGGCTATCGGGGAGAAGAGATCGAGCGTCAATTGGGAGAGGGGAGAAAGCTGGGGGTGAAAATTCAATATGCTTTTAACCAGCACTGGCCTCAGGGCAACGCTTACTCCTTGTTGTCTGCCCGGCCGTTTATAAACCCTGGGGAGAGGTTTTTTCTATTGATGGGGGATCATATTTTTGAACCTTCCCTACTGAGCTCTTTTGCAGAGCATGTTGCAGCGAGAACGGCAGAACCCTCCATCCGGCATAATAATAAATGTCTCCATTTCCTCGCTGTGGACAGCGCTTTTTGCCAAGGGCTAGATCTGGACGAGGCCACCAAAGTTTTCTTTGTAGGTAAAAGAATTACAAGCCTCGGAAAGGGTTTACAGCAATTTAACGGTGTTGATGCTGGGGTTTTTAACTTTGATTACAGTATTTTTTTTTCATTGGAAAAAATGATTCAAAAAAGCGACGGGAGCTTGAGCAGCGCCCTACAAATTGTAATTGAGAAGGGAAAATTTGAAGCCTTTTTCTTTAAAGGGTATTTTTGGCAGGATATAGATAATCATAGCGATTTGCAGCAAGCAAGACATAAACTTTTAACAAATCTGGTTTCGGAAAAAGACGGTGTTGTTTCTCGTTACCTCAATCGCCGCCTTTCATTGGCCATCACCTCTCGCCTTTCTCATTTTGGAGTTACCCCCAATACAATTTCACTGGCTAGTTTTTCTTTTTGTTTGCTGAGTGCTTTTCTTTTTGTCCGGGGACAGAACCTGGCTGCGGCTCTGCTGGCACAGCTGGCTTCTGTAATCGATGGGGTGGACGGTGAGATTGCCCGCCTAAAGTTCCAGGAGAGCGCTTTTGGGTCATTTTTTGATTCCATCTTGGACCGTTATGCTGATGCCATTTTAATCGGAGGTATTTCAGCTGCTCTGCTCATAAAAGGGGCGGCTTCTCCTTCTGCCGTTTTGCTGGCTGGTTTCCTGGCTTTAACTGCTTCCCCCTTTTCCATGCTTGTCAAAGAGAAATTTGTTAACCTTACAGGTAGGGAGTATAATTCTTTCGAACTTGAGGGGTATTTGAGTTATTTTCCTGTTAACCGAGATGGAAGATTGGCCATAATTATGCTGGGGGGCCTTTTCAACCAACTCCTAGGAACTCTAATATTATTAGCAATTTTATCGAATTTACAAGTAGTATACCGCTTTGTGATATTAAGAAAATATTTTCTTGACGTTGATCACTACTGACATGTTAGAGCTTATTCACGCATCGCTTCGCGTTGTTCTGCAAACTAATTTTTAAACTATTAATTTGGATAAGCGAGAGATTTGTGTTACGGTAAAGGTAATGATTATACCGGCAATAGTAGGTACGAGGAATGATACTAAGGTCCATTTCCAGCTTTTGGTTTCCTTTTTGATAGTTAAAAGTGTGGTAGCACAGGGGAAATGCATAAGACAAAACAGCATTACATTTATGGCAGTTAGCCAAGTCCATCCGTTGGAGATTAAAAGTATTCTTAATGCCGCTAAGCTTTCTAATTCAATTATTGTTCCCGAAGCCATATAACTCATAATAATAATGGGCATTACAATTTCATTGGCAGGAATGCCAAGTATGAAAGCCATTAATATATATCCGTCCATGCCCAGCAAGTAGGCGAACGGTTGTAAGAAAGCAGCACAATAGTCTAACAAACTTAAATCTCTTACATTCGTGTTTGCCATGAGCCAAATGAAAAGACCAGCGGGAGCGGCTACCGCTGTGGCACGTCCCAGCACAAATATAGTTCTATCAAATATCGACCTGATGATTATTCTTCCAATTTGAGGGTTGCGATAAGGAGGAAGCTCTAATGTAAATGAAGAGGGCAAGCCTTTTAATAGCGTTTTAGATAATATTTTTGAGGCCACAAGGGTCATTATTACGCCCAGTATGATTATACCGGTGATCGTTATTGTGGCAATTACTGTCCGTAATGGACCGACATCAGCTCCGGCAATGAAAATTGTTGAGATCGTAATTAAAGTAGGGAAACGTCCATTGCAGGGAACAAAAAAGTTTGTAATAGTAGCAATTAACCTTTCCCTTGGCGATTCAATGATCCTGCAGCCGATAACACCTACTGCATTGCACCCAAAGCCCATACACATAGTCAATGCCTGCTTGCCATGGGTACATGCTTTTTTAAAAAAATTATCAAGGTTAAAAGCTACTCTAGGCAAATAGCCCAAATCCTCAAGAAATGTGAACAGAGGGAAAAAAATAGCCATTGGCGGCAGCATAACGGAAACAACCCAGGCAAGAGTTCGATATATACCAAGGATTAGTGTCCCATGAAGCCAATTGGGGAGGCGATAGGCTACGGATAGGGCGGTTAACCTCTCTTCTAATCCAAAAAGCATCTTAGCGATGACCGTAGAAGGAATGTTTGCCCCGACAATAGTTATCCAGAATATGATTCCCAAGAGGGCAATCATGGCAGGGATACCAAGAATTTTCGAGGTTAAAATATTATCAACTTTTCGATCAAAATCATATTCTTTTTCTTTTTTGCAGGAAACTACTTGGCTGCTTATATTTTCAGCTAGGATCACTCTACTCGATACTAATTGGTCACGTAAATTTAAATCGACTTCTTCATTAGGCAGTATTTTTGCCGAGTCGATCCCCAGGTATTTGTCCAGTGAATCTAGGAAGGTTTTGTCACCTTCAATATTTTTTAAACTAATCCACCTGCTGCTGATTTTGCGATTTGTAAACTTTGCTATTTTTTCTTCAGTAATTTGAATAAGCTCCTCTATTTTTTCATTATATTTAATTTTTATAGGATTCGTTGTGATCTGATTGTGGCAAAGTTTATAGACTGTGTGCATTAGTTCTTCTAAACCTTCACCACTGCGGGCACTGGTTCCGACAACCGGAATGCCTAAAATTTTTGAGAGCTTTTTCAAGTCGATCCAAATTTTTTTTCTTTTAGCTTCATCCATTAGGTTAACACAGAGCACAACTTTATCTGTTATTTCTAATATTTGTAAAAGAAGATTTAAATTTCTTTCCAAGCATGTTGCGTCTGTAACAACTATTGTTGCGTGGGGACTACCAAAACAGATAAAATTCCTAGCAATTTCTTCTTCTTCGGAATGAGAAGATAACGAGTAAGTTCCCGGCAAATCTACTAGAGTAAAGCTTTTATCTTTAAACTGATATTTTCCTTGTGCTGTTGTCACTGTCTTGCCTGTCCAATTACCCGTATGTTGATTTAATCCAGTAAGACTATTAAAGACAGTACTTTTGCCTGTATTAGGGTTGCCTGCTAAAGCGACAATGAAAGCATCAGTTATGTTTGATTTTGTCTTTAGCATTTTTTTTATAGCGTCTATTCCAGTTGCCTGAACGATAAAAGCCATATTAATAAATATCCTCCTAGTCTATAACATCGACTATTATTTTAGATGCTTCTTCGGAGCGAAGTGCAATTACTGCACCTCGTATTTCGTAGGCTATTGGATCTCCGGAGGGGCTTTTTCTTATTGCTTCAACGATCGTGCCATTCACCAATCCAAGATCGAGCATTCTTCTTCTTAAGCTTCCGGCAGTTGTTAACTCCTTTACTTTCGCGCTTTTACCGCAAGCAATCATATGTAAGGGGATGTTTTTACCTTTCATAGCGATAGTCCTCCATTATAGATTTTTTAAAAGTTAGCCGTGTGAAAATCTTTTTATCTATGGCCAATATATGATTAATATAAAAATGTTGTTACACATATAGTTAAAGGAGAAAAGACGGCTAAGGTGTGATTAAATAAATGGTTAAGGAAAAAAGTTTTTATACAGTCCGTGGTTATGAGATTCTGGGGAAAAGAAAGGAAGTTTTATCACATAGTATGGAAGATTATCTTGAAATGGTTTACAGAACTAGTTTAGAGGGAGAGGATATTCGAATTAATACACTTGCTGAATCATTAAATGTACAGGCACCATCTGCAACAAAGATGGTACAAAAGTTGGGAAAGCTGGGGCTGCTACACTATGAAAAATATGGGTCAATACAGCTAACGCCGAAAGGCAAAAAAATAGGAAAGTTCCTTTTAAAACGGCACAAAATAATTGAGGAGTTTATAAATGTTATCGGGGTGGAAGAAGAAAAATTAGTGAATGTGGAGTTAATTGAGCACAATGTAACAAGAGGCGCACTGAAGAAAATCGAAATTTTAAACCATTTTTTTCAGTCGCATCCAGAGGTTTATGAAAAATTTAAGCAGTATAGGATTTCGTATCAAAAAGAGGGGGGAGAAACCAAGGATTTGGAAGATCTATAACGGCATTCTTATTAATAATTTTTGCTTCTTGGGAATCTCATTTCCATCTTAGGAGTATTCCCGGTGGAAGGATTGTCGAGGTTCCTTATTTATTTAAAATAACAAGCTTTTTAATTGTATATCCATTGTTCTAATTGGAATAATGAAAATAAAAAATGAAAGGAGATAGATAGCTATGTTCAATCCATTTGAACAAAAACCGATGTCAATAGAAAATGGCTTTATGGATTGGAAAACAGTATACCCTAAGCCTTACTCTAAATCTGATGTAGACCCTTACACTAAGATCCGGATTATCTTGATGAATGGTATCGAGGTTGAAGCAGCGATTTTTTCCCATCAGTTTCACCGTAACTGTGACAATAACGAACTTCGCCGTGAATTAGCCAGTACACGCCGTGTTGAGCAGCTGCAGCAAAAACATGTAAACTGGTTAAAGCCAATTGATGAAACGCCGCTGGAAACAACCATCGGCTATGAGCATGTAGCAGTAGACTTGACTGCCTGGCTGGCGCAAAATGAACCTGACCCTTATGTAAAGGATACGCTGGATTTTGCCTTGTTAGAGGATTTTGATCACCTGTATCGCTATGCAAATTTACTGGATCTAGACGAAAATATTCCCTCGCACAACCTGGTAAAAAAATATGTGGAATTCACCCCAGGGCGTCCTACCATTGCAGAACACCGCCATCCGTTTGATACTGTTCGGCGGTTTGTTGATTTTAGTACTGCAGATGTTCAGACGAAGTTAAATATCTTAACTATTACAGCCGGGGAACAGCAGACGATGAATTTCTATATGAACATCGGCAATACTTATTATAATGATCTGGGGCGCCAGCTTTACCAGGAGATTGCCATGATTGAGGAGGAGCATGTAACACAATATGGCTCATTGCTAGATCCTAATACAACGTGGTTGGAAAACTTGTTACTGCACGAGTACAATGAGTGTTATCTCTACTATTCCTTTTATGAAGACGAGCAGGATCCAAATGTAAAATCTGTTTGGGAGATGCACTTGCATCAGGAGATCGCTCACCTCCATAAAGCAGCTGAACTTTTGGCCAGATATGAAAACAAGCAGTGGAAGCAAGTTGTCCCCGGGCCGTTCCCTAAGTTGCTTCAGTTCCATGATACACGAGAATATCTCCGTAAAATACTAGGTGAGCAGATTGAGCTGACAGCAGATAGGGAAGAACTTAAGAATGTAAATGCCTTGTCAGACAAGCATACATTTTTTGTCTACCAGCAACAGGTAAATCACGATGTCAACGCTGTTCCCAGCCACATGGTCATCATGGAGCATCAAAAACTTAAAGGTGAAGACTACCGAGCAGAGGTGAAGGAAAACCCGGTAGAAGGGTTGAGGAACCGCAAAATAGATAACGTAACGATTGCGAGAACCAAGCAAAAAGAACCAGCTGGAGTTTAAAGATTCAGCTGCATGCTTCTGTCATAGGGCAACAGGAGACGCAATATTCTTTTCCTGTTGCCTATATTTTTTACCTCATGGGGCTGTACAAAGTTATTGGATGGGCAGGTAATTTAAGTAGCAAAAACGAAGTATAAAAAATATCAACTTGTGCCCATCAATCTTCGTAAGAATCGAGGTTTAAATAATGAATATTGAAAATATCAAAATAGAATTAAATAAACAGGCTGATCCTAAGAAGGCAGAGTTTCTCCCCAAATTTTTTAAGGCGCAGCCCGGGGGGTATGGTGAAGGAGACCAATTCATAGGGGTTAAAGTGCCTGTTCAGCGTAAGGTCGCCAAGAGATTCTATAAAACCATATCCCTTAGTGAACTGAGAATACTGCTAAGAGATCCGGTTCATGAATACAGATTGACAGCGTTGATTATTTTAGTGAATAAATTTGAAAAATCGAAGACCGAGCAAGAAAGAAAGGCGATAGTTGAATTTTATTTAGACAACATTTCTTTTGTTAATAATTGGGATCTGGTGGATTCTTCTGCGGATAAGATTTTAGGCGCATACCTTTTTGACCGAGAAAAAGATATCTTATATGAATTTGCTGAGTCTGAAAGCCTTTGGAAGCAGAGGGTTGCCATTATCGCAACTTTTTATTTCATACGCAGAGAAAAATATGAAGATAGCTTAAGGATCGCAAAAATATTGTTAGATCATGAGCATGACTTGATCCATAAAGCAGTAGGATGGATGTTACGTGAGGTCGGCAAGAGGGATTTTGAGCGTGAATTCAATTTCCTCAAAGAAAATTATCAAAGTATGCCGCGGGTCATGCTGCGCTATGCAATTGAAAAATTTAAACCGGATTTGAGGAAGAAGTTTCTTAAAGGTTTGGTATAAGGGAGCAAATTCAGCGTGCTTGCGTTTAGTTTTTCTCTATGCTAAGATAAAGGCAAAAGATTAAATTGACTGAGGTGCGAAATGAGGAAAGTGTTTTTTAACTAGGTAATTTAATATTCTTAAAAGTGCAGGCAGAGACCTATAGGGGTAGTGCGCCTTTTAAGGGATGCTCGTTAAAAAACACTTCCGTGAAACGCGAATAAGCTAATTTTTATAAGAATACTTTTTGTATTTAAGTTTGCTTTCTGCAGTTTAACACTGGTGTGTTTTACTGCAGTTTTTATTTTTAGTAACTGTTTAATATGATCATACCTTAGAACCCTGACGAAAGAAGAAGGAGATGATTATATGAACCTTTATTTCAATAACATCTGTAAGAGCTATGGCGGAAAAATGGTCCTGGAAAATATCAGTGGCGCGATTAATGCGGGTAAAAAAATCGGGTTGGTCGGTAGAAACGGTGTCGGTAAAACAACTTTAGCGAGGATTTTGGCCGGTCAGGAGACCTGTGACCGCGGACAGATAAAGTTAGCACCTGCTGAGGGGAAGGTATTCTACCTCGATCAGCAGCCAAAGTATGCCGAAAAAGATACGGTTTATGCCACAATACTGCGGGCAGTGAAGAGCAACGACCGTGTTATGGAGGATATTAAGGCGGAAGCCAAGGTAAAGAAAGTGCTGAATATGCTCGGTATTGAGCAGAAAAAGTGGGGACAGGAGGCTAATAATTTAAGCGGTGGCGAGAAGACGAAACTTGCTCTTTGTCAGCTAATCGTTAGTTATTTTGATTTACTGCTGCTGGATGAACCGACTAACCATCTTGATTTGAAAAATTGTGAGTGGCTGGAGGTTTTTTTGGCTGATTTAGCAAAACCAATGATAGTTATATCTCATGATCGTTTCTTCCTCAATCAATTAGTGAATGAAATATGGGAGCTTACTCCCTGCGAGTTAAAAGTATATAAAGGTAACTATTCAGCCTATAAAAGACAAAAGGAAATTGAAGAGAGGAATCTGTTCAAGGAGTATGATAAGCAGCAAACTAGAATACGGCAGCTAAAACAGGTGATCAGTGAAAGGAAAAACTGGTATCAAAGCGCTCATACTGCAGCTGGCAAAAATGATTTTTATCGGAGTAAAGCAAAGAAACACGCTAGTATTCTCAAAGCTAAGAAAAAAGAATTAGAGATGATTGAAAAAGAGAAAATTCCCAAGCCAAGTAAATTGCCAGCACCTGCTTTTCAGCTAATTAATAAGCACGTTTTAGGGGATAAAGTTCCCCCCTACCTAGTACGGGCGGAAAACATCAATAAAAGTTTTGCATCTAGGGTTCTTTTTCAGGACATCTCTTTTTGCATTAAAAGGGGTGAAAAAATTGTCCTGCTTGGAGAAAACGGTATTGGGAAAACAACTCTTTTAAAAATTATCGCCGGTTTTGAAGATGATTATTCCGGAAAGGTGAGTATTAGTTCTGCTGTCAAAAGCGGCTATTTTGCTCAGGAAATGGACTGCTTGGACTATGAAGCCACGGTCCTAGACGAAGTTTTAACTGTTGGAGCAGGGATTGAAGAGGCAAGGTTGCTGCTGGCCTCCCTGCTTTTTCGAGGTGATGAAGTCTTTAAAAAGATTGATAATTTAAGCATGGGGGAAAAAGGTAGAGTTGCTTTTGTGAAACTTATACTGTCAGGTGCAAACTTACTGATCCTGGACGAACCGACAAATTATATGGATATCGAGTCGAAAGAAAAAATGGAAGAGGTGCTTATGGATTATAAAGGCAGCGTACTTTTTGTTAGCCATGACCGCTATTTTGTACGACGTCTTGCCAATAAGGTTTGGGAGATAGTTGACGGGAGACTGCATACTTATGAAGGAAATTACGAATATTATCTGAGCAAGCGGAGAAAAGAGAACATCATACAAGAAAATGAGCATGTAAATAACCAATCAGGGATTGGAGTACAGGAACTAGCGGAGACGATTACAAGATTAGAATGTGAGCTGGCCTTTTTGGGGGGCAAATTGGATCAAACGAAGGATGAGAAAGAAAAAGAAAAGCTACAGGAAAGATTTTTGCGTCTGGCAAGGGAGCTCAATGATTTTAAATGCCTCCGCAAGCGTTAGAAGTGATGGGCTTTTTATAATCAGTCAAACAATAAAGCTGCTAATAAGCCGGCTAGCGACGGAAGGGCAATATAGATGCTATATTTGAGGGTCACAAACCGTGGCCCTAAAAAGGTGAATTCGTAGGGTAGATGCCCCACATTAATCATTCCCCAGGCGGTGATCATCGCCACCGCAGTTCCGATGGATACGCTTTCGCGAAAAACAGCGTCAAACAGGGGGAAAAAGGCATAGGGGCCTCCTTGAATAAGTGCACCGACAACAGGTCCGATAATTAAGCCTTTCCAACCGGCACCTTCCCCCATCCAAGCCTGTAAAGCCTCTTTTGGTAATAATAAATCTATAAAACCGACAATAATAAAGGCGCATAGAAGGAGGGGCAAAACATTCAAAAACATTTTTTTTGCTGCTTTTAGACCATCGATATGCTTACCCTGTCGATAAGCAACAAAGAGAAGAGCTGCAGACATTAAAGATAAGGCTATAAATGCGTTAGTCAATTTTTGTCACCCTTTCTGGCGGTGTTACCT
>JAAZDR010000051.1 GCA_012512705.1 Bacillota bacterium | reverse complement strand
CTTTACCTACTGCTAAAGTAGACCTTTTAGTGCTTTTTAATGACGTTGAGACAGCAATCAGTATTGTGCCGGAAATCATTTCCAAGGGGAGAATAGTCCCTACGGCAATTGAATTTATGGATCGGCTTTCTGCGCAGACTGCCTGTGAATATCTCAATGAGCAAATTCCTTATGAAAAGGCAGGAGCAATGCTTTTAATAGAACTTGATGGCAATAACCGCGAACAGTTGGAAGCGGAATATGAGGTGATCGGAGAGCTTTGTCTTGATAAGGGAGCCATTGAGGTCTATGTCGCTGACAACTACACGACGCAGGAGAGGATTTGGGGTGTACGCCGTGCCATCGCCGAAGCATTTAAAGTCGTAAGCCCGGTTCAGTCATTGGAAGATATCGTTGTCCCTATTTCTAAAATACCGAACTTGATGCCGCATCTTGAGCGCCTCTCAAAAAAATACAATGTCCAGATCCCCTGCTACGGCCACGCAGGAGATGGCAATCTTCATGCGACTGTGGTTAAAAGTCCTGATACTTCCATGGAACACTGGGAAGCGGTAATAGATCGAGTTTTAGCTGAACTTTACGAAGCAGCCAAAGGGTTTGGGGGGACGATTAGTGGAGAGCACGGTATTGGGCATAAACGCAGCAAGTTTATGCCGTCTATCGTAGGGGATGTGGAGCTTACAGCGATGCGTAGAATCAAAAACGCGCTTGACCCCTTAAACTTGATGAACCCAGGGAAGATTTTTAGTTAGGTGATTTTAATTTTTATAACTTAATCAGGGGTATAAAGGGGGAGATGCTTGTTTTTAAAAATTTTCTAAATCGTTGGAAAATAACCTTTTTGGTAGATTAGAAGGATTCTTTGTCATTTTGTCGAAAACGAATAAGTATAAATATAAATACTGTAAATAATTATGCAAAACAACAGTTTTTATCTGTAATAATAAAAAAATAAAAGAAGCAGTGAAAAGAATTAGGGATTTCTTTTAAAAATACCTACATTTTTGTGGGTAAAAAATTGTATCGGTACTAATAGTGAATAGGTTCACAAACCTTCTCCTCATTTCAAGGGTTTAGATTTAAGGAGGCGGCTTGGCGTGGAGGAAGTTAACAGAAAGCTGGGACAGGAAGAAAAAACGATCTTGGTAACGGGTTACGCCAAGCTACCGCATAATATTGCAGCAACACATTCTAAACAGGGCATTATTCTTGCACTGGAAATCGATCCGCAGACATCGAAAGTAGTTGATGCAGAGTGTACGGTCAGAACAAATCTTGCTCAGAAATTTATTCGGGAGTTAATTGTCGGGGCTGATCTTATTAATGGTTTTGACAAGTTGCTGGTGGATATTGAAAAGCATTATCTAGGAGGAGCAAATAAGGCGATAATAACAGCGCTTAAAGTTGTGCATAGTAAATATTTGTCGTATAGACGTTGCCGTGCTGCGGCAAGCTCAAAGGCCCCTGGGCAGCAAATTTAATATTTTTCATAATGTTGGCGGATGGGTAATGTTTTTAAAACATTACCACTAAAGCTATCCTTGACCGCTTTGTTTGTCAGGAAAAGTTGAAAGGATTAAACTTGAATCTTTTCCTAAACGCGAACAAAATCCGGTCTGTACGGTACAATTGTGCATTTTTATTTATCGTTCAGCCGGGTTTTTGTTTATAAAGTGTGTTTATAAAGTGTTAGGTTTTTAAATTGTGTTCGTTTCTATTCAATTTTTTAAATTAAGGGAGTGATCTTGTGAAGGAGAGGATTCGTAATCAAGATCTAATGAATAATGTAACCTCTGCTGAGGAAGCTGCAGAGGTTATAAAAGACGGTATGATTGTCGCCACTAGCGGCTTTACCCCGGCCGGCTATCCTAAGGCTGTGCCGTTGGCTCTAGCAAAGCGAGCAGAGAAGTTTCCGTTTAAGATTAACCTTTTGACCGGTGCTTCTGTAGGGAAAGAGATTGACACAGCACTTTCTGAGGCAGGGGTTGTGAAAAAAAGGATTCCCTACCAGACAGACCGTTCGATGCGAAACAGTATTAATAATGGAGAAGTAGAGTTTATTGATCTGCATTTAAGCCACATGGCCCAGGATATCCGCTATGGTTACTATGGTGAGATCGATGTGGCGATTATTGAAGTGTGTGCGATTACTGAGGAAGGCTATCTCATACCATCGACTTCTGTAGGTAATTCACCTACTTTTGTCCAAGAAGCAAAACAGGTTATTGTCGAGGTAAATACTAGCCAACCGTTAGAGCTAGAAGGTCTTCACGATATCTATATTCCAGGTAAACCTCCCAAACGTGAACCGATTCCGATTTTAAAAACAGATGACCGTATAGGTACCACTGATATTCCTGTAGATCCGAAAAAAATTGCAGCTAGTGTAGTCACAGATATCAAAGATGATGTTCGCCCCCTCCCGCCAGTTGATGCAATAGCCAGCGTATGGCAGAAAACTTACTAGATTTCTTGAACTTTGAAATTAAGAAAAATCGCTTGCCTAAAAACCTGCTTCCTCTGCAGTCTGGGGTGGGAGGAGTCGCTAACGCTGTCCTGGCAGGTATGGTTAATTCCCCCTTCAGCAACCTCGAGGTTTATACAGAAGTTATTCAGGACGCTGTTTTTGATCTGATTGATACCGGCAAAGTGCGTATTGCTTCTGGTTGCTCAATTACTGTTTCTCCAGAAGGGCTGGAGCGGTTTAACCAAAAAATTGATTTTTATCGTGATAAAATCATTTTGCGCCCACAAGAAATCAGCAATAATCCTGAAGTTATTCGGCGGTTAGGAGTTATTGCCATGAACACGGCAATCGAGGTAGATATCTATGGTCATGTTAATTCGACCCATGTCTTGGGCTCAAGGCTTATGAACGGCATTGGTGGTTCGGGAGATTTTACACGTAATGCTTATCTGTCTATCTTTACAACTCCATCTGTAGTAAAGAATGGCGATATCTCTTCTATAGTACCCATGGTTTCCCATGTCGATCATACTGAGCATGATGTTGATGTGGTTATCACAGAACAGGGCGTTGCTGATCTGCGTAATAAAGGGCCTCGTCAGAGGGCAAAGGAGATCATCGAAAATTGTTCTCATCCAGATTATCGGCCCTTGCTGCGGGACTACTTCGAGAGGGCTTGCAGTTCTACCGGCCAGCATATTCCACACCTGCTGGGTGAAGCTTTATCGTGGCATGAGCGGTTAGCCAAAAAGGGAACAATGAAGGTGCAGACCGAGAAATTAGCCACTTCGTAATTAATAAATGGAGTTTATTTTGGTTATTGATAAACTAACGACAAGGGTGTAGAATGCCAATAAAAGCGGTCTGAAGATCATCTGTTTTAAACTTAATTTAATTATTAATTTTTTAGCGAAGCGAGGTGTAGACATGGATTTTAAGAAAATTCAAAATGAACAGACAAGTTGGGAACAGGGAACTGTTAAAAAAACTCTCGAACGGTTTGGTGAGCGCAAAGAGCACTTTAAAAACGGTTCCAACAATGAGGTGAAAAGACTTTACACTCCTTTAGACACTGAAGAGGTAGACTACCTGCGTGATTTAGGATTTCCCGGTAAATACCCCTTTACTCGCGGTGTACAGCCGACAATGTATCGTGGCCGGCTGTGGACGATGCGCCAGTACGCTGGTTTTGGCACAGCAGAAGAATCGAACAAACGCTACAAATATTTGCTTGAACAGGGACAAACAGGTCTAAGCGTTGCTTTTGATCTACCGACACAGATTGGTTACGACTCCGATGCCCCCATGGCTAGCGGAGAAGTTGGTAAAGTTGGGGTAGCGATTGATTCTCTAGCTGATATGGAGATCCTTTTCGATGGCATACCGCTTGACAAGGTGAGCACATCGATGACGATTAATGCTCCGGCAGCAATGCTTTTGGCGATGTATATTGCTGTTGCTGAGAAGCAAGGAGTGGACTCAAAGCAGCTGGCAGGGACGATTCAGAATGATATCCTTAAAGAATACGCTGCCCGCGGTACTTATATCTATCCCCCCAAACCTTCGATGCGGTTGATTACCGATATTTTTGCATATTGTACAGAAAAATTACCACGCTGGAATACAATCAGTATCAGCGGTTACCACATCCGTGAAGCTGGTGCAACTGCCGTGCAGGAAGTAGCTTTTACGTTAGCAAACGGTATCGCTTATATTGAAGCTGCCTTGAAAGCGGGCCTGGATATAGATCAATTTGCGCCTCGGTTATCTTTCTTCTTTAATGCGCATAACGATCTGCTTGAAGAGGTGGCGAAATTCCGTGCGGCACGGCGCATGTGGGCACGTATCGTCAAGGAACGCTTCAAAGCAAAAGATTCTCGCTCTATGCGTATGCGTTTTCATACTCAAACAGCTGGTTGTACACTAACTGCCCAGCAGCCTGACAACAATATTATTCGTGTTACAATCCAGGCGTTGGCGGCAGTTCTCGGCGGTACTCAGTCGTTGCACACCAACTCCCGGGATGAGGCACTTGCACTACCTTCGGAAGATTCTGTACGCATTGCCTTACGCACACAGCAGATTATTGCTTATGAAAGCGGCGTAGCGGACACAATTGATCCTCTCGGCGGTTCTTATTATATTGAAAGATTGACTAATGATATTGAAGAACAGGCAATGGAATATATTAAGAAGATTGACGAACTTGGAGGCGCCCCGGAGGCAATAGAGCAGGGCTATATTCAAAGTGAAATTCATGACAGCGCTTATCGCTACCAGAATGAAGTGGAGAAACAAGAACGTATTGTTGTCGGCGTTAACAAGTTTCAAACAGAGACAGAAAAACCCAAAGGCCTGTTAAAGGTTGATCCAGAACTTGAAGAGAGACAAAAGGAAAAACTGGAAGCGCTGCGTAAAAAGCGGGATCAGGCAGCAGTGGATCGCTCGTTAAAGGCTTTAAGGGATACGGCCAAAGGCAGTGGAAACCTGCTTGTTCCTATTGTCGAAGCGGTTAAAAGTTATGCTACCCTTGGTGAAATTTGCGACGTTTTACGTGAGGAGTTTGGCGAATACCAGGGAGCAGACATATTTTAATTTTGACTTGGAGGAGGCAAAAGAATGGCAACCACAAAAGTAATCCGTGTTTTGGTGGCTAAGCCCGGTCTTGACGGACACGATCGCGGTGCAAAGGTTATCGCTCATGCTCTGCGTGATGCAGGAATGGAGGTAATCTACACCGGTTTACGCCAGAGCCCGGAACAGATTGCTCAGGCAGCGCTGCAAGAAGATGTTGATGTAGTCGCCTTGAGTTGTTTGTCCGGCGCTCATAATGCTCTTTTCCCGAAAGTGGCCCAACTTTTAAAAGAGCAGGGAATGGACGATGTTCTCATTATTGGTGGAGGGATCATGCCAGATGAGGATATACCTTTTCTACGCGAAAAGGGTATCGCCGACATTTTTACTCCAGGCACTTCGTTAAAGCAGATTGTTAACTATATTAAAGAAAACGTTAAATAAAGAAATAATTTCCTAACAATAATGTTATCAAACCGATAAGGATGGATTTTAATTGGATTACGATGAATTGATACAACTATTTAAAGAAGGCTCTTATCGGGCTCTTTCCCGCGCAATCAGTATTGTTGAAAATAAGGAGCCTGGTTTCAGAAAGATAATCGCTGAAATATCACGCACCGGGGGTAACGGTTACATCATCGGCGTAACCGGTCCCCCGGGATCAGGCAAAAGCACCCTTGTTAACGAGCTGGCCTGGGGTTATCGCAGTATAGGAAAAAGGGTCGGCATTATTGCTGTTGATCCGAGCAGTCCTTTTACTGGCGGAGCATTTTTGGGCGACCGTGTAAGGATGCAAAGGATTGCTACCGATAAAGGAATCTATATCCGCAGTATGGCGAGCCGCGGCCATCTCGGCGGCCTTTCCGCTGCGGCGCGCAATGTTTCTCGTTTGCTTGACGCTTTTGGTTTTGAGATTATAATTATGGAAACAGTGGGTGTGGGGCAGTCAGAGGTGGATATAGTTAAGGCTGCTGATACAACTATCATCGTCAGTGTTCCGGGCTTAGGGGACGATATACAGGCCAATAAGGCCGGCCTGATGGAAATCGGAAATATTTTTGTCATTAACAAAGCGGACCTGACGGGCGTTGAGCGTGTAGAAATGGAACTTGATAAAATTATCAAGATGGCTTATCATAGCGCTTCTTGGAAACCGCCGATTATAAAAACAGTTGCCTCCCGTGGTGAAGGTATTACCGAACTAATCGAAGCGATTAGTAAACATGAACGTTATCTAAAAGACGAAGGGCTTTTTTCGCAAAAGCGCAGGGGGCGGATTGAGGAAGAGCTCGTGACACTGATCAGCGATCATCTTTTTGAGCACTTTTCACCTAAGATTGAGGATAAGGTCTCTTTAAAGGCGTTGACAGATAAGATTATCAATCATGAACTTGACCTGTACTCGGCTGCGGAGGCGGTGGTGGAGAGTATTTTGAAAGAAAAGGACAAGGGAGGTGTAAAAATTGAAACTTAAAAAGATTGATCATCTTGGTATTGTCTACAAGGATTTAGAGGCGGCACTCGAAACATACCGATCGGTTCTCGGTTTAGAAGTAAAAGGGATAGAAGTCGTTGAAGATCAAAAAGTAAAAGTTGCCTTTTTACCGATTGGTGAAACTAATCTTGAGCTATTAGAGCCAACTGACGAAAGCAGCCCGATCGCTAAATATATTGAAAATAAAGGTGAAGGGATCCATCATATTGCTTTTCGTGTGGATAATGT
>JAAZDR010000050.1 GCA_012512705.1 Bacillota bacterium | reverse complement strand
GGGGGTTTAATCATGACAAAACTCTTAGGTTTGGATGTCGGTTATGGGTTCGTAAAAGTTACCGATGGAGAATCCGGCTTTTCTTTCCCTAGTGTGGTCGGTGAAGGACACAATCGCTTAACATTCAGCTTAAAAAGCACCCAGACGCCCGTTATCGACAATCTAAAAATTGGCTTGGGGCAAAACATTTATTTTATTGGTAAAGCAGCTTTACGACACTCTAAATTTGTCTACCGCGATCTTTCATATACCCGCTCCTTTGGAGACGACTTTGAACTCCTCTTCTTCAGCGCTCTGAGTTTATTCCGTCCAATCATTCCAAAGAATTTAAAGTTGTAACAGGCCTTCCGGTGGAGCGGATGCATCTGGCTGATGAGCTACAAGAACGGGTCAAGGGCGAAAAGACGATCAAAATCCCCCGTCACGGAATGAAACTGGATACTTGGAATTTTTATGTTTCTGAAGTAGACTCGATGGTGCCATTATAAATCGAGAAATTAAAATTTCCGGCAAAACAATTGATATTACAAACATTGTTGAAAGCGCCTTCAAAAAATTAGCCACTAATGTGCTTGTCGAAGTCAATTCTCACTGGAACTGTCCAGATTTAGAAAAAATATTTCTAACCGGTGGAGGAGGACAAGCCGTCAGCTCTTACCTCCTACCACAGCTGCCGCAAGCGAGTCTAGTTGCTGACCCCACTACTGCTAACTGCCGCGGCTTTCTATCCTGGGGTAATCGAATATGGCAGGTTTCAAGCGCTAGTGAAGATGCAATTTAAAATCTGAAAACAAATTTATTCTAGTATTTTTAAGGGTGGTTTTTAATGATGGTACTGCCGGGTTTGCTTACGAATATTTTAAATAGCAAAGAGACATCCGAAGAACAGGGCTTTGTTGAAATTAGCGGTGTCTATACCGGTATAATCAATAATGGAGGCAACGTAAATATAACAGCATCAGGCCGTTTAAATGGCCGGATTGAAGCAGAAAAGGTAGAAATCGCTGGGGTAGTTGATGGTGACGTTATCGCCGAGAAACTGATCATTCACTCATCCGGCAAACTGTATTACAACGAGCTTAACTATCAGCAGTTATTGACTAAAGATGGATGTGTAATAGCCAGCAAAGGCAAAGAACAAAAAAACGCTCAGAAAGCTTACGTAGCACAAAACAGCCACAAGTTGGACTCCTATTCTGGTAAAGATAATCCTGAGATGCAAACAGAAGGAAATTCGTCTTTGCAAAAAGAGCCACCTCTTTTACATGAATATGAGCAGAAACAGCCTTTAGTTCGTAAACAACCCCACTTTCATAATAGCTATTATTAGTTAGGCGGACAGACCTTATAGGTAAAATTATACAAAATAACTCCTGAAGCAACTATAGGAGCGCCTGTCAACATTATGTTGACAGGTATTCTTCTAATTTAGCAGCACAAGTTCCTTGAAAATCTTTTTCTATGCGGTTCTTACCGTTACATTTAGCCTGATATAAAAGCTTATCCGCCTTCTGCAGCAACCCATCCAACTGATCTATTGAAGAGAACTCTACCACACTACCGCTAATTGTCACTCTAAAATCATTATCCCAGTTGAGGCTCCAAACGCTTTTACGAATACGTTCGGCAATAGCATAACCATCTTCCGAGCCAGTACCGGGCAGAATGATCAAGAACTCATCGCCTCCATAACGACCGACTAGATCTTTTTGTCGCAGGTTATTGACTATTGCCCCACTAATTCTTTTCAGTGCATAATCGCCAAATAAGTGTCCATATTTGTCATTTATGCTTTTAAAATTATCAAGATCAATCATCACCACAGTTAGTTTTTTCTGAATTTTACGGGCTGCTTCAATCTCTTTTTCTAGCTGCATAGTGATAAACATCTTATTAAAAGCTCCTGTTAAATAGTCAGTAATCGACAGCTTATGCAGCTTTTGCTTTTCTTTAATGAGCAGCCTGTTCAGGTGTTCGGTATGTTCTTTCGCCTCCTGCAGCCTGGCACAACTTTCTTCTAGCATCCTATTTTTGGCTTCAATCTTTTTGTTTTGCTTTCTAAGTACGGAATAATAACGCCCAGACTTTTGCCGTTCATTGATATAGCTGTCTATGAGCACAGCAAAGAAAACAAAATTGGATAGCAAACAAACAAATAAACCAAAAGACAAAACAAAATATCGGATTGACTCAGATTCATAACCAATTATATAATCGGGCCTTAAGCGCTCAAACAAAATAAGGCCGGCGGTAATCATACAGTAAAGTGCAAAAACTACTAACCGTTTTGCACCAACCAACAAAACGGCAATTATCCCGGCGTTGATAACCATATAATAAGGGATACTACCATAAGTGCCGGCATTAATGACCCACATCGTGGGGAAAAAGACGAAACTCAACATAAATACAGTTATTATAACGGGAAGTTTATATTTTCTGCCAATTATTGAACTTCTATAAAGAAATACTGTTACTACGCCGCAGCCAATGGGCACAAGTACTGTTACTAATCCTAATTTAAGGATAATGTTTATTATCCCTGCGGAAGAGGACATAAAGATCCCAATTAAAGCGAGAACATTAAAAATCCTATGTTTTAAAGGAAATGTTTTCTCATCGCCAATAAGTTTCGCCGCTAATTTATCTTGCATTAACAAACCTCCAAATTAAGTGCAGATGATCTTATTCGACACACTTACGAATTTCTCCCTCTTCACTCTTGATTTCAAAACTTGTGCTAATTTTCCTTAGGCTTATAATTTTAAGCCCGGGCTTTTTCTATGCCTAGAAAATAGTAAAACCCGGACTTTTTTCTCTTTGTTATAAATTAAATTGCTCAATCCCTCAAAAATAGTTCGCTGGATTAACCGCCTTTCCATTTACCCTTACTTCATAATGCAGATGAGTGCCTGTAGATCTCCCTGTCCTTCCCATATATCCAATCAGCCCTCCCCTGGAAACTTGTTGATTCACAGAAACAACAATGCGAGAGAGATGCGCATAACAGGTTTGATATCCATAACCATGATTAATAATTACCATATTGCCATAACCACCGCAATAGCCGGCACTGACAACACGTCCGTATGCTGTGGCATAAACAGGTGTACCGTAAGCATTACTTATATCTACCGCACTGTGGAAACTTGTCCTGCCTGTAAACGGATCTCGGCGATAGCCAAACCCAGAAGAGATCCTGCCTTTGGCAGGCCGGATAGAGGGGATAGCTCTCATCCGTCTGTTATGCTCTTCTATTCCGTTAATCAGGGTTTCCATGTTCTCTTTCTCAACCGGGAGGGAAGTCTTAATCATCTCTAAATTGCGTTCAGCTCTTGCTAAATTAGTCAACGTGCTTTCTAAATTTGCATAGCCGCTTCGTGAAAGGGTAATACCCCTCTCATCAGACGATGCGTAACTTTCAGAAATAGTGGAGGGTTCCTTAGGGGGTTTTAAACCGTCAACTTTCTTATAAACAGCTTCCCTTAGCTC
>JAAZDR010000049.1 GCA_012512705.1 Bacillota bacterium | reverse complement strand
GCAGTACGTTGCCCTGGAACTTGGTTTCTTTGAGGATGAGGGCTTGGATGTGCAGCTCGAAGTGGTTATCGATGTCAAGAGCGAGAAAAAACCTAAACCACCGCAGCCCAAACCCCCTATGCCGCCTAGACCACCAAAACCGCAGAAGGTCTACATTGTGCAAAAAGGAGATACGCTCTTCAAGATTGCCAAACGTTTTGGTGTCCCCCTAGATGCCCTAATCGCGGCAAATCCGCAGCTAAAGGATCCGAATCTGATCTTTCCCGGTGATCGGATAATAATACCCACTAACGGTATTGAACCGCCTAAGCCGCCGCATGGAAGAGTTTATATCGTCCAAAAAGGAGATACGCTCTTTAAGATTGCCAAACGTTTCGGTGTGTCCCTAGATGCCTTGATTGCTGCGAATTCACAGATCAAAAATCCGAACAGGATTTTCCCGGGTGACAAGGTGTTTATTCCCAATTAGAGTGCTGTTTTATAGAAAGCCGCGGTATATGCCGTGGCTTTTTTTAATAAATCTCTTTCCAATAATGATTAATCGTATTATGATACATTGTAGTAGAAAATATAAAGGGGGTGTATAGAAGAGTATGGATAAGGAACAAATACTTAGGGAAAGAATTAAAGCTTCCGCCAGCAATGGGAAACTATCCTGTCCTATTGCTTTTAAACTCGCTGCAGAGCTTGATTGCCCTGTAAGTGAAATAGGCAGATTGGCAGATGAACTGAAGATTAAAATTGCCGGCTGTCAACTCGGCTGTTTTTAGAGGTGAAATAAATGCTTACGGTATTGACTGTAGAAGAAGCACAAAAAAAAGTTCTCGAGAATGTTTCTTTTCAGGGGCGTTCAGAAATTGTTAGTCTTGAACAGGCTTTAGGGCGGGTAGCAGCGAAAGATGTTTACTCTCCAGAGGCCGCACCCCCCTTTAACCGTTCAACTATGGACGGCTTTGCCGTGCGTGCTAGCGACACCTTTGGTGCTACGGAAAGTATGCCTGCTTTTCTTTCGCTGGCAGGAGAGATTTTAATGGGCGAAGCTCCGCCCCGACGATTAGAGCCAGGAGAGGCGATGGCCATTGCTACAGGAGGGATGCTGCCCGAGGGAGCTGATACGGTGCTCATGGTGGAGTATGCGGAAAAATTAGGAGCAGATGAGATCGCAGCGTACAAGCCAGTAGTGCCGGGGGAAAATATACTACGGCGTGGCGAAGACTATGAAAAAGGAGAAAAAATTTTACCTTCGGGTCAGAGACTGCGCCCTCAGGACCTAGGTGCCCTTGCCGGGCTGGGTATTAGGGAAATAGAGGTTAATTTGCCGCCGCAAGTGGCGATTGTCTCTACCGGGGACGAGCTCGTGACCCCAGAGAAAACTCCTGCACCGGGCCAGATTCGCGATATCAATTCTTTGACCCTTTCTTCGCTCGTTAAAAAAACAGGAGGGGTAGCGCATAGAATGGGGATAGTCGCTGACCGCCGTGAAGCACTGAGAGAAGCCTTAGAACAGGCGTTGAAAAAGGCGGATCTGGTGGTCATCTCCGGCGGCAGCTCAGTAGGTGTAAGGGACGTTACGGCAAGGGTTATTGAAGAACTTGAGGGCGGCGATCTTTTTTTCCATGGTGTATCCATGCGACCTGGCAAACCCCTGATTTTTGGAATCAGCTGCGGAAAACCGGTTTTTGGCCTTTCCGGAAATCCTGTTTCAGCGATGATCGGATTCCAGCTTTTTGTCGCCCCTGCGATAAATAAGATGCAGGGTTTGCCACCACTGGAAGAATATCCGAGGATTGTAGAAGCAAGATTGAGCCGACGGTTAGCTTCAGCCAGCGGCCGGGAGGACTTCGTGCGTGTAAAGCTGGAACGCACTAAAGAAGGCTTGCTGGAAGCAATCCCCCTTTTTGGTCAGGCTGGAT
>JAAZDR010000048.1 GCA_012512705.1 Bacillota bacterium | reverse complement strand
GGTGAGAAGCGGTGGCTTCTACTTAACATCGCTATTATACCTTAAAGTGAGTATTAAGGTCAAATTATTTTTTTAAATAAATTTCCTCGCTGATTTTCTCAAGAAAGCTCTCTAGGCTTATTGCTCCTAGATCACCTTCAGAGCGATGTCTTAAGGCGATATTCCCTTCTGTTTTTTCTTTTTCTCCGATAACCAACATGTAAAGTATTTTTTGGAGCTGCGCCTCCCGAATTTTAAAACCGATCTTTTCGTTACGATCGTCTAGTTCTGCGCGCACCCCACGAGTCACAAGCTTCTGGTAGACACTAGCAGCATATTCATGTTGTTTCTCTGAGATCGGCATCACTACAGCTTGGACAGGAGCAAGCCAAGCTGGGAAAGCACCACCATAATGTTCAATTAACAGTGCTATAAAGCGCTCCATAGCCCCATAAATTACCCGATGGATCATTACTGGACGGTGCTTTTGACCATCCTCTCCAATGTAAGTAAGATCAAACTTCTCCGGCATTTGGAAATCAAGCTGGATCGTCCCACACTGCCATGTCCGACCGAGGGAATCCTGCAGGTGAAAATCAATTTTAGGGCCATAAAAAGCTCCGTCCCCTTCATTGATCCTATAATCAAGTTCCTTGTTATCAAGAACTTCTCTTAACGTGGTTGTTGCCTTTTCCCACATCTCCTCCGAACCCATTGCTTTCTCAGGCCTTGTGGATAGTTCTACATGGTAAGAAAAACCAAATACAGAATAAAAACGATCAACAAGGTTAATAACTCCACTAATCTCATCTTCAATCTGTTCAGGAAGCATAAAGATATGCGCATCATCCTGTGTAAAACTACGTACACGTAACAACCCGTGCAGGGTGCCGGAACGTTCATGACGATGAACTAGCCCAAGCTCAGCAAGACGTAAAGGTAAATCGCGATAACTATGCAGTTTTGTTCGATAGATAAGCATGGCGCCGGGGCAATTCATAGGCTTAACAGCATAACTCTCTTCGTCTATATGAGTAAAATACATGTTTTCTTTGTAGTGATCCCAGTGCCCCGACTGTTCCCATAAAGAGCGGTTTAAAATTATCGGCGTTTGAATCTGCTGATAGCCTGCTCTTCTATGTTCTTCATGCCAAAAATTTTCCAGTTCTTGACGGATAATCATTCCTTTAGGATGATAGAAAGGAAAGCCCGGACCTTCTTCATGAAAGCTGAAGAGATCAAGCTCCCTCCCTAGACGTCGATGATCCCTTTTTTTCGCTTCTTCCAAACGCTCTAAATATTCTGTAAGCAGCTTTTGCTTCGGGAAAGCTGTCCCGTAAATACGTTGTAGCATCGGACGGTTTTCGTCCCCACGCCAATAGGCACCTGCAAGATTTAATAATTTAAAGGCTTTTATACGCCCTGTAGAAGGCAGATGAGGGCCGGCACAAAGATCAACAAATTCTCCCTGGCGATAACAGCTAATTGTTTCATTATCCGGCAGCTGCCTAATCAACTCTACCTTGTAAACTTCGTTAAGCTGTTCAAAAAAACGCTCTGCTTCCTGCCGGGACATTTCTAACCTTTCAATCGGCAAATCCTCTTTTATAATACGCTGCATCTCAGCTTCAATCTTATCAAAATCGTCAACAGAGAAAGATATCGGAAAATCAAAATCGTAATAAAAGCCTTCTGCTATTGCCGGGCCAATACCTAGTTTAACATTTGAGTAAAGGCGCTTGACCGCCTGGGCTAACACATGGCTCGTAGAGTGCCATAATACCGCAGCTCCTTCCGGATCGGAAAATTTTAAGATCTCAAGTTGACAGTCAACCAATAAAGGTGTAGCCAAGCCTTGAACCTGTCCATCCACCTTTGCAGCCAGGGCCTCTTTAACAATCCTTCCACCGATTCGGCAAACTATTTCTTCTATGCTTGTCCCTTTGGGGACTGTTAAAGTATCGCCGTTTTTTATAGTTACTTTAATATCCCCATGCTTATTATCAACCAAGCCCTACCCGCCCCCTTACAAAACTTTACTATTTGACTCTTCTGATCATAAAACTTGTTTTTCCCACTGTCAAGTGTTCCTTAGACTTAAGTGCCTTATTTTGGGGAAAACGCTTTTTAACTCCTGCTTACATTGAAGACAGTTGCAACAAAAAACAAATCTGCCTTTAAAAATACGCATAAGGGCATCGATTGCGCGCGGAAAGTATTCCTTAACTCCTTTGTGGGCTACTATCAGACGAGGGAAAGTGGCGACTATAGTACTGATC
>JAAZDR010000047.1 GCA_012512705.1 Bacillota bacterium | reverse complement strand
TACCCGCTCCGATCACAGAAACTTTGGCACAACCTTTGCGAATCCTAAACCGAACGCCTAGCTTTTCCAGCTCTTTTTTAACCTTAGGCACAAGTTCTTCCTTTACCGTAAAAACTTTGAGCAAAGGGAAAATGTTTATCAGATCAACGTTGATCCCCGCTTCCGCAATCCTCTCAAATACTAAAAGCTCTTTCTCAGCGTCGCTTTTCTCAAATTCTACCTGTACCTGTGCAATATCTGTCGTATGAGCAATACCTGTTACAACACATCTATGCCGCGCGCTGAAAGTTTTGTGCCCAATCCGGCTTTCCCCAGTAATCATTGTCCCTGAATTCGGCCCTGCTGAATTTTTAATCACTATCGTCACATTATTCTGCATTGCTACTTCTACCGCCGCAGGATGAATTACCTTCGCCCCTTCATAAGCCATCTGGCAGACCTCGCTGTAAGTCAGATGCTCAATAATTTGTGCCTCTTGCAAAACTTTCGGGTCAGCAGTCATAATGCCATTAACGTCAGTATAGATCTCAACTAGTTCAGCATTTAATGCTGCTCCGAGGATCACTGCCGTCGTATCGCTACCACCACGGCCAAGGGTATTTATCTCTCCATCAGCTGTCGCCCCTTGGAATCCAGCGACAACGACTACTTCCCCATTCTCCAGACATTTCTGAACGCGTTGTGGGTTACAATCAATAACTTCCGCTTCACTGTAAGTGCCATCAGTTACCAGACCAGCCTGGGAACCAGTCATCGCTCGCGCCTTGATCCCATGACTATTTAAAGTTGCAACGGTTACAACCGCAGAGATCAACTCCCCACAAGACATAAGCAAATCCATCTCTCTAAGGGCAATAGCGGGATAGATCTCCTCAGCTAGAGCCTTCAGGGTATCCGTAGCATAGGGTTCTCCACGGCGTCCCATCGCTGAGATAACAACTACAGATGCATACCCTTGTTTGCGTGCTCTTTTTACCTGTGCAACGAGTTTTGTCCTTTTCTCCGGCGTAGCAACAGAAGTACCACCGAACTTTTGCACAATTATCTTCATTTACGTCCTCTCCCTATAACAATAATTGGGCAATCTGAATCGAATTTGTCGCTGCCCCTTTACGAATATTGTCAGCAACCACCCAAAGATTGAGTCCATTTTCTACAGAGTCATCTGGGCGGATCCGCCCGACAAACACCTGATCGCTGCCGTCACAATCCAAAGGCATCGGGTATTCCAATGCAGATGGGTCGTCAATAACAACTACTCCCGGTGCCTTAGCAAGAGCTTCCCTTGCTGCTTCAGGGGTGATTGAATTATGAAACTCCACATTAATCGCCTCCGAATGACCGTTAGCTACGGGAACACGTACCGTTGTCGCCGTAATCTTTAGTTCCGGCAGGTTCATAATCTTACGCGTCTCATCAATCATCTTACGTTCTTCTTTGCAGTATCCATCCGCTAAAAAAACATCCAGCTGTGGCACAAGGTTAAAAGCAATCTGATGTTGTTTAGCTGCTCCTTTGTGAGGAATCATCTTTTTCGTTATTGTTTTACCTTCAAGGAAAGCGCGACTCTGATTATATAGCTCCTCAATCGCTTCGCTCCCAGCCCCGGAAACAGCCTGATACGTAGCAACAACAACCCTTTTTAGACCAGCTATTTTATGCAGAGGTTCCAGTGCTACCACCATCTGAATTGTAGAACAATTAGGATTGGCAATAAGCCCCTTATGTTCTTTTACAGCCTCCGGGTTTACTTCAGGGACAACAAGGGGAACGTCGGGATCCATGCGAAAAGCATTGCTGTTATCAACAACAACAGCCCCTCGCTTGACGGCCTCTGGGACCAATTTTTCACTGACACTGCCCCCTGCACTTAAAAAGGCGAAATCTATCCCGGTAAAAGCTTCTGGACAGGCCTCTTCAACTAGATACTCTTCGCCTCCAATATTCATTTTTTTGTTCGCAGAACGCTGAGATGCTAAAAGCTTCAAATTATTAAAAGGGAAATTTCGCTCCTGGATAACCTGAATCAGCTTCTGCCCCACCAATCCTGTAGCTCCAACAATGGCAACATTATACTTTTTCATTACTTCTTTCCTCCCTGACTCAATTAATATAATAAAAATAAAACAAATTGTTTACCCCTGGTTATATTTATTTTTAAACGGAAAAAGTTTTTAGCGTGATAGCTAAAGAAACTTACACAGGGTTTTGATATTTTTTAAATCTCTCCGGCATACAATCCAATCGCACTAGATCACGCCAACTCTCCCGCTTCACTACTAGGTCGGCTCTTCCATCACGAACAAAGACAACTGCTGGTCGGGGATTGCGATTATAGTTATTAGCCATCGAATAATGGTATGCACCAGTACTGAGAACAGCTAATATATCACCTTTTTCCAATTCCGGCAGTTTAATATCCTTGATAAGAATATCCCCTGACTCACAATTTTTCCCAGCTATGGTTACAACCTCCTTTGCAGCGGCAGATGCTTTGTTCGCTACCAGGGCAACATACTCTGCTTCATAAAGGGCTGGCCTTAAATTATCTGTCATTCCCCCGTCTACCGAAACATAACGGCGGATGTTTGGGATATCCTTAATTGTTCCTACTCTATACAGAGTTACACCTGCCTCACCGACTATGGATCTTCCTGGTTCAATCATCAGTTTTGGCAACGGTAAATTCATTTCCCCTGCTTCCTGTCGCACAGTTTCGGCAAGCAGCCGAATAAAAGAATCGAAGTCACAAGGTTCATCCGCAGAAGTATACCTAATACCAAGACCGCCGCCCAAATTTAACTCGTTTAAAAGTATGCCTTTTTTGCTTTTAATCTCTGCAATCAGCTTCATCATCACTCTTGCTGCGAGTCTAAAGGGTTTGGGGTTAAGAATCTGAGAGCCAATATGGCAGTGTAATCCTTTTAAATTTAGTCTTTTACGGCTACAAACGAAATCAACTGCGGCCAAAACCTGACCATCGCTGATGCCAAGTCCAAATTTGGAATCTTCCTGGCCCGTCTGAATATAATGATGTGTATGAGCCTTAATTCCAGGCTTAACTCGCAGATAGAGATCCACTTCTTTTCCCTTTTGTCGGGCAATTTCGTCGAGGAACTCGAGCTCCATCAGACTGTCAGCCACAATACGCCCAACGCCTACTTCCAAAGCTAAATCCAGTTCTTCCTCCGTCTTGTTATTACCGTGAAAATAAATCCGTGAAACTGGAAATCCTGCTTCTAAAGCAGTATAGAGTTCCCCCCCGGAAACTACATCAAGGGCCAATCCTTCCTCATCGACAAGGCGACACATCGCCGTCGTGAGAAAAGCTTTGCCGGCATAGACAACTTCAGCGTTAGGGTATTCCTTGGCAAAAGCATTTTTATAGAGGCGGCATTTTTTCCTTATAAGTTCCTCGTCATAAACATATAATGGCGTTCCATACTCAGAAGCAAGCTTGACAAGATCACATCCACCGATCAGAAGGTGCCCTTCATCACTAATACGCATAGTTCCGCTAAAAAACACAGACATACCCCCTCATAAAACAAAAACGACCAACAGGATTTCCGTTAGCCGCTTTTTAACTAACTAAGTAAAGAAACCCTCCCGCCCTTTTCGTGAGATAGCGCACCACCGGAATTAAGGGCATAATACCGGTGACAGTCCGACAGTTATTAACATGCCGGCCCAGCTTTCGAGCTCCAGGCAAACTCGAAAACTTCGGCGGTAGCCCCTTTCATCCCGGTTCCACAGCTGCCTGTGCCTCCCCGGGCTACTCCTGACGACCGCTCCTCTACCTCACCTCGGTCGAGATGAGGTAATCTTAGTATATTTTTTTGTTGGCCTCCATTTTAACATAAGACCTGTCAAAAAACAAGCCCTTACGTCACTAGTTTTACTTCATACAGTTTTCTGTAAAGCTTCATTTATTTTCGCTTCCGGTTTCTAGGTCAAGCTCTTGATCAAGATTCTCAACTATGCTGGAAACAACAGGACGATAACGACCGCTTTTAGAAACAGAGCGATCCCAGCGCCGCAACAGATAAAAGACAAAAGCCATTAGAGCAAGGCCAGCTACAAAACCAAAAAATTCACTGCTATCCGAAAAACCCAAAAAAGTATATAAGTAAGCCCCACCCAATACACCGCCGATAAAAACTAGCACAGGAACTAGATAAAGCATAAAAGCGACAAAAAGCATCTGCCGGGGATCACTTTCAACTTTCACATGCTGACCAACTTCAGCACCGATAGGGTTAGATACCTCGACCAACTGATCCTTAGTCTCCGGCCCCCCAAGTATACCGCCACAGCGACCACATCCCGCACAGGCTATGTGCTTTCTTAGCCGCACCAAGGCATAATCATCATGGCATTCAATTACTTTTCCGTAACGCTCCATTAAAAGTAACCCCCCTTACAAAAAAAATCTTATCACAAGCAGGCGATTAGATTCAACCCCTGCTAATATACTCTCCAGGATTTTGTGCAACATACGATTATTTTTTACTGTAGTGATTAGCTCGAAGTTTTATAATTTTAAACTTGTATTTTTGCTGATCTTTCCCGAAATGTATAGATCGTGACAGAGTAAAAAAATTAGCAGTGTCCATAATTTTCGGCTGTGATCCGCCCTCTCCTGCTTATGTTCATTTAAAAGACGGCAGGCTAGCTCAGTATTGATCCATCTTTTTGCTGTCTCTCCCTCAAGCAGCTTCTGCATTAAAGGTGCAAATTCTTTTTTCATCCACTGCTTGGTCGGAACAGGGAACCCTAACTTGGGGCGACTAACAATCTCTTCGGGAATCCGCTTACAAAATGCGCAGCGCAAGGCAAACTTCGTCATTCCCCCTTGGATCTTTGCTTGTAGTGGTAATGAGGCAGCAATCGAAAACACCCGTGGAGCAAGAAAAGGCATACGTGCCTCCAAGGAATTGGCCATGTACATCTTATCAACCTTCATATTTATATCCCCCGGCATCCATGTGTGTAGATCAATATACTGCATCTTAGTGACCTCATCGTAGTTAGCCGCTTCTTTGTAATAAGTGCCTGTAATCTCTTGAGGCAAAGGAAGCGCTTCATCTATTTTTAGAATTTCTTCCTTTAATTCTGGGCTAAAAATATTAGCGTTACCTACATAGCGCTCCTCCAACTCCTGATAAGCGCGACGAATATAATTTTTCCCCGGTACGCCTTCAGGAAGGATACGCGAAAAGCGATAACAAAGTTCACGGCTCCAGCGCGGTAAACGCTTAAAAGGCCTTACGGAAATCGGTTCACAATAAATCCGATACCCTCCAAACAGTTCATCTGCCCCCTCACCTGAAAATATCCAGGATGTATGCTTACCTGCTTCTTGAGCACCGAAAAACAAAGATATAGCTGCCGGATCAGCTAAGGGCTGGTCAAAATGCCATACTAGAAATGGCAATTTCTCCAAAAAATGCTCTGCAGTAATAATTACTTCTGCGTGCTCGGTCCCCAAAAACTGTGCTGTACGGCGGGCAATACCCAATTCACTGAAATCCCTTTCTGCATAGCCAACACTGAAAGTTTTTACCTTCGGGCGTTGTTCACAAAGCAAAGAAGCAACAATTGTAGAGTCAATACCGCTGCTTAAAAAAGAGAAGGCTGTCTCCCCGGGCGGCAGGGCAGACTTTACTGCATACTGCAGCGCTTCCTGAATCTCAGCTGTGAGCACAGGTAATGGTCTTTCTACTATTTTAAATTTCGGGCTCCAGTAACGCTCTATCTTTAGCTCTCCCTCTTTTAAAATAAAATAATGACCGGCAGGGATAGAGTAAATATTTTTATATATTGTCAAAGGATCAGGAACGAATTGGAAAGTAAGATAGTGGGCTAATGCTTTAGTGTTAACACTCCGCTCAGGGATCAGGGAAAGGAAAGCTTTAACCTCTGAAGCAAAAAGGAAGCGATCCCCGTTATAATAATATAAAGGTTTTGTCCCAAATCGATCACGTGCACCATACAAACAACGCTCTTTTTTATCCCAGATCGCAAGACTGAAAAAGCCGCGTACAGAAGTTAAAAAATCCATACCTCTTTCTTCGTATAAGTGTACTATTACTTCCTCGAAAATGTCTTGGTGAAATTGGTGTCCTCTTTTACGAAGCTCTATCATAAGCGAACGATCCGATTCAAGCCATCCGTCAATTATGAGGAACACGCTTTCATCTTCATTTTTAATTATCTTTTTTTTACGCTTATCTTCTCCATTGACAAAACTAAAAAACCGCTGTACAAGGCCAAGCCTTGCAGCGGAGTCGTAAAAACAACTTTTTTCTTGACCGCGATGTGCTAACTTTTCCCCTAGTCCCTCCAATTCAGTATTCTTCACCGGTTGGCCTCTATACGCTAAGATTCCGGCTATACCCCCCATAACCTTTCGCCTCCTTCTTTGATTCTGAAGCTCCTTTTTAAGTTTATGCTTCAAAGTATTTTTTAATCTACATCAATAAGGCAGGCAAGATATTGCAGAGATATGCAATCTATTCCTAGTTATGGGTAATAATTGTAATATTGTTTTATATTGTATTTTTTAAAAAAATTTCTATAACAAAAAAAGGATATTTGCTAAATTCTGTCGAATTAATAATTACAAATTATAAAATTTTGGCTGACAAGTATATAATTACCAACATGCTCTAAATTAGAAAGCGGGATAAATACATGACCAAATTAAATCAGAAGGAAAAAATTGAAGCAAAGATCGAGTTTCTGCGGGACAATTTATACCGCTCAGTAGCGAAAAACGGCAAGCCAAAATTACTAAACCAGCAAACATATCATCTTAGCACACGTATCGATCAGCTCATCATCCAATTAATGCGTTCCGAGAAACAGCCTTAAACTGTTAGAGCTTGTAATCACCAGGTTTAATTAGTCCTTTAGCGCGTAAAAGCTCACTAAAAATAAAGCTTAACAGGGCAGGTAAAAGAAAATGTAATAAAATAATGGCGACAAACACCTTCGTTCCCGAACCCATGGCCGCAATGGTCCCGAACTGGCCGACAAGGCCACTCGTGCCCATTCCCGCCCCTTCAGGCACATTCTCTAATTTGAAGACAGTCGTTGCCAACGGCCCTAGTAGAGCCCCAGAAAGAGTTGGAGGTAAAAGAATCCAAGGATTTCTGACAATATTAGCAATCTGCAACATGGAGGTTCCAAGCCCCTGGGAGAGCAGACCACCCCATCTATTCTCACGATAACTGGACACAGCAAAACCGATCATCTGTGCTGCACAACCTACGGTGGCAGCCCCAGCAGCTATACCCCCTAAATTTAGCATTATCGCCAGAGCAGCACTACTGATTGGTGCAGTAAGGGCAAGCCCCATAATCACTGCCACAATAACCCCCATGGGGATCGGGTGTAAAACTGTTGCCTGCATAATCACCTTCCCTAAACCCCTCATAAATAAATCAACCCCTGGGCCGGCAAGATTTGCTGCCGCTACCCCGGTAGCGATGGTAACTACTGGTGTTATAATAATATCAACCGCTGTTTCCTTGGAGATTAGCTTCCCAAACTCCGCGCCAACTACGGCGCCGACAAAGGCTCCGACAGGGCCTGCACCGATTGCTACCCCCGACATCCCAGTAATTACACTTGCAAAAAGCACTAGTGGGGGTGCTTTTAATCCCCAAGCTACCGCCACCCCGATTGCCGGCCCCATCATAGATTTCGCTAATTCGCCAAAACTAACTAAAAAAGAAAGATTTAGCTCCGTCCCGATCGTCTCCAAAATCAAGCCAACGATCAAAGACGCAAAAAGGCCTTGGGCCATAGCACCAAGTGCATCGATCAGATATCGTTGTACAGAAAACTCAATATTTTTCCGTTTAAGAAAAGAGAAGTTTTTATTTATTTGTTCCATCATTCACTCTTCCTTTACGCATAATTTAGTTCTTTATTTAAAGCGTCAAGACGACTAAATTTACTTACACAGCTTCAATTTTCCCCCTTCGCCTTCAACAACTTCACCGATCAGATATCCCTTTACCCCTTTTTCCTGCAGAGCCTGTAACAATCGCCCCACCTTACTTTTTTGAACAGCTAGCAATAACCCCCCTGAAGTCTGTGGGTCAGATATAAGCAGATCATATTTTTCATCTAATCCCTGTTCTCGTTCAACGCG
>JAAZDR010000046.1 GCA_012512705.1 Bacillota bacterium | reverse complement strand
GGATGTAAGGAGGGTTAGAGACGATCACCTGGAATAATTGCCCTGAAGGAAGATTCTCCCAAAAATTGCTCTTAATAAATTTGATTCTTTGTTGCACCTTATGAATAGCAGCATTGCTGCGGGCTACCCGAAGGGCTTTAGGCGAGAGCTCTGTCGCCCATACCCGGGAGCGAGGAAGCAGAAGGGCTAGTGTTATTGCCAGCGCGCCGCTCCCTGTGCCGTGTTCAAGGAGGTGCAGTTCTTCTTCTTTCCCACAGTTCTCTTCAACCCAATTAATCACTACCTCTACAAGATGTTCTGTTTCCGGACGCGGAATAAGCACTGCTTTATTAACGCAAAACCGGTAACCATAAAACTCCTTCTCACCGACGATATACGCAAAAGGCTCCTGCGCTGCTCGGCGGTATATCCAGGAGCGGTACCTTGCCCATTCTTTTTTTTTCAACAAGGAGTCCCGGTGAGTATAAAAAAACAGCCGTTCAACCTGCAACAAGTGCGCGAGCAACAGCTCCGCTTCCAAGCGATGTTGTGCTATTCCTGCTTCTTGAAGATAAACGGAAGCCCATCTGAGGGCTTCCGTTAAAGAGACAGACATTTTTTCTCTCCTTTTCCTTAAATATGAGTCCTTCCAAATCTTTTGACCCTAGTGCCAGGTTTGACCTATTCTCCTTCAGCCTTCTGTAACTGCTCCGCCTGTTTTTGGGTAATCAAATTTTCAATTATCTCATCAAGGTCGCCGTCAAGAATTAAATCTAATTTATGCAGGGTTAAGCCGATCCGGTGATCGGTAACCCTTCCCTGGGGGAAGTTATAGGTACGGATTCGTTCGCTGCGATCACCTGTGCCAACCTGGTTTTTTCGTTCCTGCGCCAGCTGGGCATTCTGTTCCTGTTGGTACTTATCGAGAAGCCTTGCTCTTAAGACGCGCATCGCTTTCTCGCGGTTCTTGAGCTGGGATTTTTCGTCCTGGCAGGAGACAACAATCCCTGTAGGCAGATGGGTAATACGCACGGCTGATTGAGTAGTGTTTACGCTCTGGCCACCAGGACCTGTCGAACAAAAAGTATCAATACGCAGATCGTTGTTATGCACCTCGACCTCAACTTCTTCTGCCTCCGGCAGCACCGCTACTGTTGCAGTTGAGGTATGGATCCGCCCGCTAGATTCTGTGGTCGGGACTCGCTGCACACGGTGCACTCCGCTCTCAAATTTCAGACGACTATAAGCCCCTTTACCAGCGATGGAAAAGGTGACCTCCTTAAAACCGCCGATGTCCGTGGGGTGGGAATCAAGCAGCTCGACCGCCCAACCCCGGCGTTCAGCATAGCGGGTATACATGCGCAAAAGGTTTGCAGCAAAGAGTGCTGCCTCGTCACCGCCAGCGCCGCTGCGGATCTCCATAATTACATTCTTGTTATCGTTGGGATCCTTGGGCAGCATTAAATATTTAAGCTTCTCTAAGAGCTTTGATTTCTCCTCTTGGAGCCTCTCCGCTTCATCTTTGAGAAAGGCAGCCATTTCCTCATCTGGTTTCTCTGCCAACAGCTCCCGGGCATCCTGCAGTTCTTGTTCAACGTCTTGATATTGACGAAAGGCGTTTACAATGTCGCTGAGCTGGGCATGCTCTTTTGTTAACTCGCGCCACTTGTTCTGCTGGGCAATGATCTCTGGATCGCTGATCATTTTTTCCAGCTCTTGGTAACGCTCTTCAATTCCTTTTAGTTTTTCTAACACTGCCACTCACCTCCTTCAGTGAGCTACTAGCGGTTTTCCGCCAGTTTAATCGGCGCTGCCGTATCCATTAGCCAAAACTGCTTCCAGCGCCCGGAGAGCAACTTCAAGCTGACTGTCGTCCGGCTCTGCGGTGGTTAACCGCTGCAGCAAAAGACCCGGCTGCATTATATATCTAACTACGGGGTTTTTACTGCGCCCCGCCAGCCGTATACCTTCATATGCTAAACCCGCCACTAGCGGAAGAAGGACAAGACGTATAAGCAGCCTCTGCAAAAGCGATGACCAGCCAAAAAAAGAAAACAAAATGATGCTTATTATCATAACGATCAGTAAAAAACTCGTTCCGCAGCGGGGATGCAGGGTTGTGAAACGACGGGCATTAGCCACGGTCAGGGGTTCTCCGGCCTCCAGACAAAAAATCGCTTTGTGTTCCGCCCCATGATACTGGAACACCCGGCGCATATCTTCCCAGCGGCTAATAAGGAAGATATAGCTCAAAAACAAAACCACACGCATAAGGCCTTCACTAATATTTAGATATATCGCTCTACCCAGGTACGGACGCAAAGAACCGGTAATTATGGTCGGCAAAAGAATAAACAGCCCCACTGCTAAAGAGATCGCTGAAGTTACAGTTAAAAACAGGGCCCAGCTGCCAAGCTCCTCTTCCTCTTCATCAAGGGCCTTGTTCGCTGAAATCGTAAGTGCCTTGACACCAAGGACCATTGCTTCAACTAGTGACACGGAACCGCGCACAATCGGCAGCCCTAAAATAGGCCAGCGCTTGGCAAGCGTCTGGATTTTTTCCTCTGTGAGTGAAATTTCCTTGTTGGGGCAGCGAACAGCGATCGCAAGCCTCTCTTTATAGCGCATCATCACTCCTTCGATTACCGCTTGACCGCCCACATTTGTCGGCTTATCCGACATAGAGCATCCCCCTTTTTGGCAAAAAACAGAGCGTCCCCGCCCTGTTCTTATGCGTCCTGCGTCTCGGGCTAATCGAGCCCGTATTTTTTCTTAAAGCGCTCTACGCGCCCTCCAGAATCGACAAATTTTTGTTTCCCTGTAAAAAACGGATGGCATTTGGAACATATCTCAACGCGCAGTTCTTTTTTTGTTGAACCGGTCTCAAAGGTCTCACCACAGGCACAAGTTACGATTGCTTTTCCATATTGAGGATGAATGTCTTTTTTCACTGCTTTCACCTCTTTCCTGCTTAGCGTAGCGAAAATAAATCCGTAAAATATCTTACCACAGGGGGGGTAAAGATGCAAGAGGCAAGTGGGTCGCCTGTTCGTTGACGCATGCCATCCTTTGTGCTATTATTGCCCATAGAGGAGAGTGGTTTTTTGGAGTTCAAAATTGTTAGCAAAGATGAAGAGATTAGAGCATTTGACTCATTTTTAGCGCAGACAAGCAACGGGCACTTCATGCAATCGTCTTTCTGGGGGAATGTAAAGTCACCCACCTGGACACCGCTCAGAGTTGTTGTCCAGGATAAAGAAAAAATTATTGCCGCAGCACAAATATTGAAGCGTACTCTGCCTTTTATCCCCCTCTCTATTTTTTACCTGCCCCGTGGTCCGGTTTTAAATGACTATACGGATCTGCACCTCTTTAGTTTTCTGCTCACTCAGCTCATAAAATTGGCCCGGAGCCACCGGGCTATTTTTATAAAGATTGATCCCTGTATCGCCGCTGATAGACACGAAATCAAGAGATTTCTAGTAAAAAATGGATTTCGTCCCACTGAAGAAGAACACAGCTTTGGCGGTCTGCAACCGAAATATACCTTTCGCTTAAAGATTGATGCTGCTGAAGAAGATATTTTCAATGCTTTTCCCAAAAAAATTCGCTATAAAATTCGTTACGGGCCGCGCAAAGGGGTTGAATTTCGCAGAAGAGGCGCCGAAGGATTAGATGGTTTTTTCTCAGTAATGCAAAAAACAGCTGACCGCTCTGGCTTTGTTGAACGGGAAGCCGAATATTATGCTAAAGTATTCCGTATCCTGCACAGTGCCGATATGGCCGCCCTGATTACCGGGCACTATGAAGGCAAGGTGATCTGCGCCAGTATGACCTTTGCTTTCGGCAATAAAGCATGGGCTGCTTACGGTGCACAGGGAGATGAATACCGTAATTTGTACGCCTATCACGCGATGATCTGGGAGAGGATCAAATGGGCAAAAGAAAAGGGAGCGCAGATCTTTGACTTTTTTGGTGTCCCAGGAGAGGTCGATAAAGAACATCCTCTCTATGGAATCTACCACTTTAAAAAAAGTTTCGGCGGCGACTTTCAGGAATTTATCGGCGAATATGATCTCCCCATTAACCGCCCGCTTTATTATGTGTGGAAAAGATTAATACCGCGCCTGCGCAGATTGCTTCTAAAGGTTAAAAAATTTTTTAGGAAAAAAACTCGGCGATAACTTCGCGCTCGGAGTAAGGGAGCAGTTTGTCACCAACAAGTTGATATGTCTCATGTCCTTTCCCGGCCAAAAGAATAATGTCACCGGCACGGGCAAGAGAGAGTGCCTTATTTACTGCACTTTTGCGCTCCGGGATAACAAGAGGCTCAGTTTTCATCCCGGACTTGATCTCCTCGATGATCGCTAAAGGATCCTCATCAGCCGGGTTGTCAGAGGTGATAATCACAATATCGCTCAGCTGTTCAGCAATACGCCCCATTATAGGGCGTTTTTCTTTATCCCTATTCCCGGGGCAGCCAAAAACTGTAATCAGCCGTTTTGGCTTATAAGCAGCCAGGGTGCGCAAAACATTTTCCAGGCTATCCGGTGTATGGGCAAAATCGAGAAAAATTTGATAATCCTGCTTATAGTCAAGGCGCTCCAGTCTTCCGGGAATACTGCGTACAGCTTCAAGGCCAGCAGCGATCATCGCAAGCGGCACGCCTTCAGCATAAGCGGCGCTGGCAGCAGCAAGGGCATTATATATGTTAAAACGTCCACGGATATTGAGCCGTACATCGATCTTTCCCTCTGGCGTAGATAGAATAAAGCTTGTCCCTTCCTGATCGCTTTTAACCTCCAGCGCCTGGAAATCGGCGTCCTGTTCAAGCGCATATGTATATACAGGATATTTGCATCGCGGGAGCAGACGGAAGAAAAAAGGGTCGTCAGCATTGATAACCACCCGTTTGCCCGTTTTCTTCCCCTGCATTTTTTCCAAAAGCAGCGCCTTTGCCTCTAGATATGCCTCCATGCTGCCGTGGAAATCCAGATGATCGTGCGTAAGGTTCGTAAAAACAACTGTGTCAAACTCACAGTCATCAACACGGTGCTGAACGAGGGCAATAGAGGACACTTCCATCGCAAGATGCCCCACACCTGCCTTGAGCAGCTCATAGATGATCTGCTGCAGATCCGCTGCCTCTGGGGTCGTCAGTTTAAGCTCGCGGTAGCGGCCCTCGAGTTTGACCCCGTTTGTTCCTAAAAGGGCAGCTTTTCGTTGATAGCGTTCATTGATCGCGTAGAGCAGATGCGTAGTCGTTGTTTTCCCGTTTGTCCCCGTAACGCCGGTAAGACGCAGGCGGCGGCTGGGATATCGATAAAAAGCTGCGGCAAGGCGTGACAATGCCCGGCGGGGATTTTTAACAAGAACCTGCGGTACAGGCAAAGAGAGTTCACGCTCGCCGACAACTGCCGCTGCCCCAGCAGCCACAGCATCAGCAGCGAAAAGGTGCCCGTCATACTTTGCCCCCTTTAGACAAATAAACAGCGACCCAGGGATTACTTTGCGGGAATCATAGGCAATAGTTGTAATCTCTGTCTGTTCTTCCCCGTTGAAGTGAAGATAATCAAGATCAGCTAACAGCTCCTTAAGATACATTACTTTTCCTCCAGGTATAATAAAGGATCTAATCTTTTTCCGTACTGTAAAAGCTCCAGGTGCAGATGCGGACCTGTTGCATAGCCGGTGTCACCGGTGGCGGCGATAACCTGACCCCTGCGCACATAATCGCCGGTCCGAACAAAGAGCTTGGAGTTATGTCCATAGATGCTTTCCCAGCCACTGTCATGCCGCAAGCGCAACTTCAGACCGTAACTGCCCTTGTAACCGCTAAAAACGACTTTGCCAGCAGCCACGGCACAGATCGGTGTCCCACGGGGTGCGCCAATGTCAAGGCCATAATGGAAACGATTGCCGCGCCAGCCAAAGCGTGAAGTAATGATACCGTTCAAAGGCCACAGGAAAGGAGGTCCTGCATTAGGATCCGGATCGATGCCAGCTAACGCTTCCTGCAGAACCGGTGGTTCTACCCCAGGAATCACCAGCTGCTTACCCTCCTGCAGTTGGTCTCCCTCCTCCAGTTCATTGGCTTCGATGATATAGCGATAATTGGCCCCGTAGCGGGAAGCGATCTCCTGTACTGTCTCTCCAGAGCGCACGCGGTGGATAACCCCTTTAACAGGGATAATTAGTAAAGTATCCCCGGCTTTAATGTAATCGGGGTTATTAAGATTATTGATATAGGCGAGCGTGGAGATATCGGTATTATAGTCTTTTGCCAGCTTGGTAAGGGTTTCCCCTTCCTGGACGAGATGTTCGATTATCTCTACCTTGGTGTTTCCTTTCTTTTCTGGCTTCTGCTCCTGCAATCGAACTTCATCGCGGTAGTTTTCTACCTGCTGGAGATAAAGCGGCCAAAAACGGTTTTGTTCCACCTCCGGAGGGCCATACGGACCGAACCCCCTTGCTTCTATAGCCCTAGCAGGAGCTGCAAGGAGAAAAAAACAGCAAATGAATAAGCCTACCTTCAATTTACTGTAATCCATTATTTGTCCCCTTCCTTAGATATACTATATCCTTTAAATATCTGTATAGTTTGACCAATAGTGGAGTTTAATATACAAGTAATGCTAAAAGTGTACCGGATTTGGCAGGAGGACGACAGGAATTACAGGAGGGGGAAAAAGAGAAAGGGTTTACAAGGTAGAAATCTTGTCTAAAAACTCTTCATTATTCTTGGTCTGCTTCAACTTGCTGATCAGCGTCTCTAGGAATTCAGCGTTGCTAGAATTTGTCATCGCCTTACGCAGGGCCCACATCAGCTCCAGTCTTCGCTCATCTAATAAAAGTTCCTCCCGTCGCGTACCAGAGCGGGAAATATCAATGGCTGGAAAAATGCGTCGTTCTGCCAGTTTGCGGTCAAGGTGCAGTTCCATATTCCCAGTACCCTTGAACTCTTCGTAGATCACATCGTCCATTCGACTACCAGTATCAACAAGGGCAGTGGCGACAATCGTCAGGCTGCCACCTTCTTCAATATTCCTTGCTGCCCCAAAAAATTTTTTCGGTTTATAAAAAGTTGCTGGATCAATGCCGCCGGAAAGGGTACGCCCGCTCGGGGGCATGACAAGGTTATAAGCACGTGCCAAACGGGTTATGCTGTCCAGAAGAATTACAACATCGCAATCATGCTCTACGAGTCGCTGCGCCCGCTCCAAAACCATCTCCGCGATACGGACATGATTTTCCGGACGCTCATCAAAGGTAGAACTAATCACCTCACCATCAACAGAGCGCTGCATATCAGTTACCTCTTCTGGCCGCTCGTCGATCAAGAGCACCAGAAGATGGACTTCCGGTGAATTTTTACTGATACTGTTGGCGATCTCTTTTAACAGAACCGTTTTTCCTGCTTTAGGCGGGGAGACGATCAGCCCTCGCTGTCCCTTGCCGATCGGCATTAACAGGTCGATGATGCGCATCGCGTACTTATCCGGTTCTCTTTCCAAAATAAACTGCTTGTTCGGATGGATCGGGATCAGGTTGCCAAAGTTTTTTCTGCGTGCCGCAAGCTCCGGATCCCGGTCATTGACCGCTTCCATATGCAGCAAAGCGCTGTAGCGTTCATTATCCTTGGGAGGGCGCACTCTACCGGAGACTTTGTCACCTGTACGCAAATTGAACCTGCGGATCTGGGAGGCAGAGACATAGATATCGTCGTTACTAGGAAGATAGTTGTGGCGACGCAGGAAACCAAAACCCTCCGGCATTGTCTCTAGAATTCCTTCCCCATATTGATAGCCTTCCTTCTTTAACAGTTTTTCCTTTTCTTGCTCCTTTTCCGTATCCTGAAGGCTTTCTCTCTCTGCAGCGCTGTCCTTGAAAGTTTGCTTGAGTGCCTCGACCAGTTCTTTTTTCTTTAAGCGGTAATAGCCCTTAAGCCTGTGTTTCCGCGCAAGTTTCTGTAAATTAGCCAGTGTCATCTCTTCAAGATTGTTTAAATCCATATTACCCCCCCTTTAAGCTCTAAAGAATAAAATTTAATACAGCATAACCAGAGCAGCGATATACCCTAACAGAATCAGCCAAGAATCATAGCCCAGGCGCACTAAATATCTCTTTGAGCGGTAGACGAGTCCAAAAATAAACACGCAAACTAAAACAATGACCATCGCTGTGCTGAAAATGTGTTCAAAAGCGACAGCGGAAAAAAGTGACCCCTGTCGGTAGAAGAAATCGGCAAAACTAAAAAGCGCTAAATTAATAAAATTCGCACCAAAAATATTTGCTATGGCCATATCCAGCTCCCCCAGACGTACTGCTGTGTAGGTCGTCACCACTTCCGGTAGGGAGGTGGTAATGGCGATTAATGGCGATAAAAAGGGAGCCGACAAAAGTTTGCCCCAGCCCAGTCTGCACTGCCAAGAGATCTGCAGAATCAGTGAGGTTCATACCAGCAACAAAAATTACTAGAGCAGCGATAGAGAACTCAACCAGGGCACGTGTAAACTCTGCACGGCCAGATGAACCTTGTGCATCAGTTTTAATATCCGGGGAGGTAAATGATACCTTTTTCTCATAGCGGAGTAAAAGCAGGCTACCGTAGAAGTATATAATCAAGAGGAGTAAAGAGGGCCAACCAAGCCCGGCGATAACCGGCCCTTCAGGCAGCGCTATACCAAGAATAACCACTGAAGCGAGCATAATTACCACTACTGCATTGAGGATATGCCCCGTATGCAGTTTGGGCATCAGGGCGCCGCGGCCCTGGACAAAGTCAATAAAAGCAATAATGGAAAGGTTAAAGAGGCAGCTTCCAAGGAGATTGCCAGCGGCTAGATCTGGGGCATCTATATAAATGGAACGCCAGGAATTGACGAGTTCAGGCAAAGTTGTTGCCAGCGGGAGGATGAATGCACCGGCCCAGGCGGTTCCGAGCCTTGTCCAGCGCGCAATAGTCTCCACACTGCGCGTCAGCCGTATGCCTGCGAGGACAATAAAAAGGGCGCTTAAAGCAAATTTTAACCAGTACATTAATTTTTCATTCCTCTTACAGCGTTATTAGGATCTTATTATTAAATTTTCTTTTTATCTAGGCGGTGTGTTGCTCTAACGAAACGGATCGTCCCTGTATGGCCGCGCATAACTAGCGAAGATGTCTCGGCACGATTACCAAAAAAGCGCACGCCGCGGAGCATATCACCATCAGTTATGCCCGTAGCGGCAAAGATCACGTCATCGCCCTTAATCAGATCATCCAGTAGCAGCAGCTGTCGTGGATCCGCAAGGCCCATCTCCTTAATTCGTGCACACTCTTTTTCATCTCCTGGGCAAAGGCGGCCCTGTATTTCACCCCCAAGGCATTTTAAAGCAGCTGCAGCAATAACCCCTTCTGGTGCGCCACCAATACCAAAGAGGATGTCCACACCTGTATTTTCCACTGCAGTAGCGATCGCTGCTGAAACATCGCCATCAGTAATCAACTTTACCCGCGCCCCTGCCTCTCGAATTTCAGCTATAATCTGTTCATGACGCTCACGGTCGAGAATAATTGCGGTAACGTCTTCTATCTCTTTATTGTATGCTTCAGCCACTGCTTTTAAATTATCGATTACCGGAGCATCAAGGTGAATCTTGCCTGCAGCCTTGGGCCCTACAGCAATTTTATCCATATATATATCAGGGGCATGTAAAAAATGTCCTCGCGGAGCGACCGCAACAACAGACAAGGCATTAGGTCCACCTTTGGCAACCAGGTTTGTTCCCTCCAGCGGATCAACAGCGATATCTACTGATGGAGGGCCGCCAGCACCAACCTTTTCACCGATATAAAGCATTGGTGCTTCGTCCATCTCTCCTTCACCGATCACCACTGTGCCGTCAACATGAACAGTATCAAACATACGGCGCATAGCGTCTACAGCAGCTTGATCCGCAGCTTCTTTATCACCTTTGCCCATCAACCGTGCTGCAGCCAAAGCAGCGACCTCTGTTACACGCACAAATTCTAATGCCAGCTCTCTTTCCATAAGTCTTAGCTCTCCCTCCAAAACGATCTAAATTCCAGCTAAATGCTAACGAATCCTTTCCCAGTCTGCGAGAAATTTTTTGATTCCTAGATCTGTAAGCGGGTGTTTAAACATCTGCTTTAAGACTTTAAAGGGAACAGTGGCGATATCGACTCCAGCAAGGGCGACCTCCTGAACATGCTGCGGGTGGCGGATACTAGCAGCAATAATCTCTGTATCTAGGGAATAGTGGCTAAAAACCTCGACCATCTTTCTTGCCTCCACTACCCCGTCCTGCCCGATATCGTCCAGACGCCCGATAAAAGGACTAACGTATGCTGCCCCGGCGCGCGCAGCGATCAGGGCCTGATTGAGCGAAAAAATGAGTGTGGCGTTTGTTTTGATCTTTTCCTTGTGTAGCCTATGTATCGCCACAACTCCCTCCTCGGTGAGCGGCACTTTGATCACGATATTTGGAGCAAGGCTGCTGAGCCGGCGAGCTTCATCCACCATTTCATCAGCCTTTAGGGAAACCACTTCCACACTTATTGGACCGTTAACAAGCCTGGCAATTTCCTTTATT
>JAAZDR010000045.1 GCA_012512705.1 Bacillota bacterium | reverse complement strand
TCCGATAACAGACCTTCGCTGGCTCGATTACTATTTTAAAGAGATTGAAGAAGCACAAATGATATTTAAAGATAGAGGATTAAATGTTAAAACAGGCCTGGAAGTCGGTTTTAGTATAGATTCTTGCCGAATAATAGAAAAAGCTATAGACAATTTTCCTTTTGATTTTATCTTAGGCGCAGTTCATTGTCTCGATCATATCTCACTTGCATAGCTGAAAGAGAGTTCTCATTATTTTTCCCAAAAAAGTCTAACTGACTTAAAGAGGGACTATTTTCAAACCCTAGAAGCAGCTGTGCAAAGCGGTTTGTTTGATTGTATCGCCCATCTTGATATCTACCGTCGACATGGTTACTCCTTCTATGGCCCTGATATTTTGAACATCCATCAAGGAATCATTGAACCAATCTTTGAAGAGATGGCCCGGAAAAACATCGGCTTGGAGGTCAACACTTCCAGTCTGCGGCGGGGCATGAGAGTTTTTCACCCTTCGCCTGAAATTTTTTCTTTAGCTGTTAAATCAGGGGTTAGTATATTCACAATAGGTTCAGATGCTCACCGCCTAAATGATTTAGGAAGCTATATTGATGAAGCTTTATTATTTTTACAAAAGAGGAAAGTTCAAAACCATACCTTTACCCGAAGAATTGCAACTCCCTGTGAAACGCTCAGCGTTTCCTGAGCGGAGGATTCTTTTTTAGCTTTTGATGATATTAGCCCCCCCCAAATGATAGTTATAAATATAGAGATGTTTACAAGTATAAGGGGGGGATTATTTGTTCATCTGGTTGTTGTTTAAAGTATTTGGAAGCATAGCTCTTTTTTTATTTGGAATGTACCATTTAAATTGCGGACTAGAAAAAGCAGCAGCCAGGCGTCTTTATTTGCTAATAGCGCAGTTAACCGACTCCCCGCTAAAAGGTTTTTTAACTGGAGCTTTCGCCACTGCCTTTTTACAAAGCAGTAGCCTTGTTACAGTCATTGTTGTTGGGCTCGCTAATGCCCGGAGTATAAACCTCAGACAGGGGATAAATGTGATCATCGGCGCTAATGTTGGAACAACGATAACTACCCAACTGCTTTCCTTCAATTCGGTAGAAGCTGCACTGCCCTTGATCGGCTTTGGATTTTTACTTTTTATAATTACCCCTGGGGAAAAAATTAGTGCATGGGGAGAAGCGATACTTGGTTTTGGTCTGCTCTTATTAGGTCTTGATGCCATAGTCAAAACTTTAACTCCCCTTGTCATCTCAACCATAACTGTAAACAACCTCAAAAGTCCTATCCATCCTTGGAAAGGAATTTTTATCGGTTTATTTTTAACTGCAGTTATACAACGCAGCAGTACAGTAATCGGCACTGTAATTAGCCTTGACCGCTACAAGATCAGCTTAGCAGTAGCTGTGGCCATTATGCTCGGTGCCGATTTAGGCACCTGTGTAACTGCTTTAATTTCGGCGTGGGGTGGGAATAAACCAGCACTCAGGATGGCTGTAGCACATTTTCTATTTAATTTATTGAGTTTATTTTTAATAATTCCCTTGTTTTCCTATTTTCTAGCTATAGTTAACCTAACTTCAACAGACCTTCCGCACAAGATTGCTAATGCTCATTCGCTGTATAATCTATTGGGTGCAGTTATATTTTTGCCTCTATCTGGAATAATTGCCACTTTTTTGGAAACAATAATTAAAGATTGAATTATTAAAGAAATACTTAAATTAAGGAGTGGAGAAAGAATGACAATCTTTGAAGCTGTTGCACTAGGCATCCTACAGGGCTTAACAGAATTTTTACCGGTTAGCAGTTCAGGTCACCTAGTAATAATCCAAAACCTCTTTAATCTTAAACAACCCGGAGTTACCTTCGAAGTTATGGTTCATTTCGGCACTTTTTTATCGATTATCTGGGTGTTCCGCAGCGATATAAAAGAGCTTTTATTAGCACCTTTTAAGCAGACCAACAGTTGGTTCCTAATATTATTAATTGTCGGTACAATTCCTGCTGGCGTTGCTGGTATAACTTTACGAGATTTATTTACCGCATTTTTCCAATCTCCATTCGTTGCCCCAATAATGCTTTTGGTTACCGGCGGGCTTTTATGGTTTGTGAATCATTTACCACAAAAAAGATACACAATTCGGAAAATGAGCTTAACAGACGCTTTATTTATCGGAGCAGCACAGGCGCTAGCAATTATTCCAGGCCTTTCCCGTTCCGGCTCCACCATTACTGCAGCCCTTTGGCGTGGACTTGATCGTGAGACCGCAGTAAGATATTCCTTTCTACTTTCCCTTCCAGTTATTTTTGGGGCAACACTTTTAGAAATAGGCACGCTTCTTGAAAGCAATAGCGATTTAGCGTTATGGTTGCCTCATTTGGCAGGGATCACCGCTGCTTTTTTCTCTGGTATATTTGCTATCAAGATCTTTATTCAAGCACTGCGGACTAAAAAATTTCATGTCTTTGCCATTTACTGCTGGGTCATAGGTTTTTTTGTCCTTTTTTATAATCTTATAAGTTTATAATCTACGCTAATAAATACTTAAAAATAAAGGATTTTGAAGCCATTTCACGAAATATTTAAGGAGGTGAAAATTATGCCTGCTCTTCCAGAATTAAAAGAAGAGATTCGCACCCAGATTAAAGGGATTATTATCCTAGCCCTGGCTGTATTTTGTTATGCAGGTTTACAATTTACAGGGCAGACAGGTGAAATTGGCCTTTTTGTTAATAATGTTTTACGCACTTTAGCAGGCGAAACCGCGCTGGTGATACCCTTTCTGATGGGTGTCTACGGACTAAAAATAATGCTGCCTCAGCGAATTATTAACATCCGTTCCAGGCTGACAGGCGTACTTATCCTCCTCCTGCTCCTCACTATCTCCGCGCACTTGAATATGCTGCTTAATAACATAGATCTGCCAGCAGAAGAAAATTTTTTTGTCCTAAGCTTTAAATTAGGATTACAGCACCAAGGGGGCGGCTTAATCGGCGCCACATTTGCCAGTGTCCTCTACTTTTTTTTCCAAGAGATCGGTAGTTTGATCGTTATTATAACATTAGCCAGTGTTTCTGTTCTGCTCATAACAGACGTTTCCATAACGCAATTTCTTAAATATCTGCGTAAAGCATTAAGCCTTCTACTGGTATTGCTAAAAAAAGCCCTGCTCTTTATAAAGGATACATATGAACTAATAGGTGAAGGGGAAGACGCTCTGCAATCTGAAGGGAAGAAAAAAAAAGCTGAATCACCTCTAATAGCGGAGGAGCCGACAGAAGACACCCTGTTAACAGAAAGTAAAGCAGATAAACAACAATATCAAATGGAGAGAAAAGCTCCAGTCGTCATTGCTAATAGGGAATCCAGCAGTTATAACATCGAGAGTGAAGAAGTAAGCGAAGAAGGAAGTTCGCCTGGAGAGGTAACCAAAAAATCTTCTAGCGATTATCACAAGCCGCCACTCTTACTCCTAACAAAGCTAAAACGCTTGGGGGGTAATCAAAATCAGAACGGATACATGAAAGAACGCATAAAAACCCTGGAGAACACTCTCAAAAGCTTTGGAGTAAAAGCTAAGGTCGTTAATGTGCTCTCCGGGCCTACAGTGACCAGATTTGAAGTTCAGCCGGAGAGCGGCGTTAAGGTAAGTAAAATTAGCAGTCTATCAGATGACCTTGCTTTAAATCTCGCGGCATCTGATATTAGAATTGAGGCACCCATACCTGGTAAGGCAGCAGTAGGGATTGAGGTTCCCAATAAGGTGCTCTCACCTGTTTACCTGCGCGACGTTTTGGAGGACGACAGTTTTCAAGAGTCACCATCACCTTTGGCTATCGGCTTAGGGCAAGATATTACTGGGGTTCCGGTGATCACGGATCTGCTCAGGATGCCTCATTTATTAATTGCTGGGGCTACTGGTTCAGGCAAAAGCGTCTGTTTGAACTGTATTATCACCAGCATCCTCTTTAAGGCTACGCCGCAAGAAGTAAAATTTTTGATGATCGATCCAAAGTTTGTTGAATTGAGTATCTATAATGGCATCCCACATCTTTTAGCTCCGGTTGTCACAAAACCGAAACAGGCAGCTTCAGCCTTAAAAAATATGGTTAAAGAAATGAGCAGACGTTATGAATCATTTGCCAGAGAGGGCGTTCGCGATATCATAAGCTATAACAAACTTGCCACGCGTTCCAATGGGGAAGTAG
>JAAZDR010000006.1 GCA_012512705.1 Bacillota bacterium | reverse complement strand
CGGGTCCAGGGGCTACAAACCTTGTCACCGGGATAGCTACAGCCTATATGGATTCTGTCCCTATGGTTCTCTTTACCGGACAGGTAGCGACCAATCTCATTGGCACTGATGCCTTTCAGGAGGCGGATATCACGGGCATAACGTTGCCGATTACCAAACATAATTATCTGATTAAGGAAGTAGAGATGATTCCCCAGGTTGTTAAAGAGGCATTTCACTTAGCCTCAACAGGGAGGCCTGGGCCAGTATTAATTGATATACCAAAAGATGTTTTTACCGCGCAAGGGGATTTTACCTATCCGCAGAGTGTAAATATACTAGGCTATAAACCAACGTATTACGGACACCCCGGGCAGATAACCCGTGCAGCAAGAGCGCTTAGGCAGGCCAAAAAACCGGTAATCTACTGTGGCGGCGGAGTGATCCGTTCCTGTGCGCACAAAGAAATATTGCTGTTGGCGGAAAAAATGAACATTCCCGAAACGACAACACTAACCGGTCTTGGCGGTTTTCCCGGCGATCATCCCCTTTTTTTAGGGATGCCTGGTATGCACGGTACAGTTGCGGCTAACAATGCTTTAACGGAGGCGGATTTAATAGTCGCTGTCGGTGCGCGTTTTGACGACCGTGTTACAGGTAAGTTAGAAACATTTGCCACTGGGGCGAAAATCGTGCATATTGATATCGATCCGGCGGAGATCGGCAAAAATGTTCGCGCCGATATCCCGATTGTAGGTGACGTGCGTCTTGTAATTGAAGAATTGCTGTGTAAGGTTAAGCCTGGGGACACTGAACAGTGGTTGAAAGTTGTAAAACAGTGGAAGGAAAGCTACCCACTGCGATTAGTGGAGAAGGATGATGAACTTAAACCACAATATGTAATCAGGGAGATTTACCGCCTTACAGCGGGGGAAGCGCTGGTTGCTACCGATGTCGGTCAGCATCAAATGTGGACAGCACAGTACTACACTTTTAAGCAGCCTTATTCTTTTTTGTCTTCCGGTGGACTAGGGACGATGGGCTACGGTTTTCCGGCAGCGCTGGGCGCGCAGATTACTAATCCAGAGCGTTTGGTTTTTTGTATCACTGGTGACGGCAGTTTCCAAATGAATTTTCAGGAACTGGCCACAGCAGCGAACTATAAATTACCGGTCAAAATAGCACTTTTAAACAATGGCTATCTAGGGATGGTGCGGCAGTGGCAGGAATTTTTCTGCCGTAAACGCTATGCAGGCACAACCCTGAGCGGCAACCCGGACTTTGTTCGCCTGGTTGAGGCCTTCGGCATCAAGGGATTACGTGTGAAAAAGAAAGAAGATGTTGTTCCGGCGCTGGAGGAGAGCATCAAGAGTCCCGGCCCGTTTTTGATCGATTTCCATGTTTCACCAGAAGAAAATGTCCTGCCGATGGTTCCGCCAAACAGCTCCCTGCAGGAGATGATTGGGAGGGGTGGAGTATGAGAAATATCCTTGCTGTTTTAGTAGAGAATAAGCCTGGTGTTTTGACCCGCGTCGCTGGTTTGTTTAGCCGCCGTGGTTTTAATATCGAAAATATTGCTGTTGGCGATACTATGGAGCCGGGGATCTCGCGGATGACGATCACAGTTGACGCTGATGCAGAAACTTTGGAGCAAATTGTCAAGCAGTTAAACAAACTGGTAAATGTGATTAAAATTAGCAACATTACCAATGATCCATCCGTCTTGCGCGAACTGATGCTTGTCAAGGTCAATGCTGATATTGGAAACCGTAGCGATATACAGCAGATTGTAGAGACTTTTAGGGGCAAGGTGGTTGATGTGGCGCCCAACTCAATGATCATTGAAGTAACAGGCAATGAAGAAAAATTGGAAGCGATTAAACTGCTATTAAAAGATTTCGGCATCCGGGAGATTGTCCGCACCGGAACAATTGCACTGGTAAGAGGAAGCAAGACAACGACTTTAGATAATATAGATGCAGAAGAAAGGAAGGGGTGACGATTATGGGCATGACAATGGCAGCTAAGATACTTGCCAGGGCTGCTAATCAGGATGCGGTTAAACCCGGAGATCTGGTCAACGCGAAGATTAGGTTGGCACTTGGTAATGATATTACTGCGCCGGTAGCAATCAAGGAGTTTAAAAGAATTGGTGTGGAAAGGGTTTTCGATCCCGAGAGAGTTGTCCTGATTCCGGATCATTTTACACCGAATAAAGATATTCAATCAGCGGAGCAGGCCAAAATCCTGCGTGAATTTGCGCAGGAGCAGAAGCTAACACACTACTACGAGGGCGGGCGTATGGGGGTTGAACATGCACTGGTTCCGGAGTTAGGGCTTGCCCTTCCTGGCGAAGTAATTATCGGCGCTGATTCGCACACCTGTACTTATGGAGCTTTTGGAGCTCTCGCCACCGGGGTGGGGAGCACTGATCTGGCAGCAGCCATGGCCTTAGGTGAACTTTGGTTCAAAGTGCCTCCTACAATTAAGTTTATCTTTAAAGGGAAACTAAAACCGTGGGTCGGTGGGAAAGATCTGATCCTTTTCACTATCGGT
>JAAZDR010000044.1 GCA_012512705.1 Bacillota bacterium | reverse complement strand
CTATGAAAAAAATCTTTAAATAAAATAATATATTTATAGAGGGAAATATTGGTTTAATGGCGAATTTGATTTATCAGCCGAGCGGAGAGTGTGCAAATAAGCAACAGGAAGACTGGAGGTTTGCCAGTGCCCTATAAGGTCTGTCCTTATTGTCGCGAAGTGTCGTATTCAGCTGCTGAAAACCCAAAGTCGAGCTGGCTCTGTCCCCATTGTAATAGAGATATTAGGGACGTTGAAAGCCGAGTATCATTAGGGGTTAATGAGCGGGTATTTAAAAAAAGCGATAAATTAGCGTAGCGAACATTAGTAAACAAAATAAAGGAGCAATCAATTAAAGAGGGATGCGCATTGATTCAATGCGCATCCCTCTTTTTTAACGGAAACAAACATTTTCCAAGCAATATTTACGTTGACAAGCGATAGAATAGAGAATAGAATAATCAACTTTTTAAAGGGGGAACGGCATATGGTTCTTCGGGTATTAAGACGCCGTTGGGATGGATTCTGGCAGCTTGCTGATCCGAAGATTTGGATTGCCTCAACGGTGCCGATGGTTGTTGGGGCAGCAGGTAGCTGTCGGTATTACTTTTGGCCCTCTGGTTTTTTCCGGCTCATATCTTGTCCAGGCTAATACATTTAATTTATCTGCGCTGCTGATCCCTTTACCGTTAGGCCTTTTGATTACTAATGTCCTCTGGATTAATCAATACCCTGATTATGAAGCTGATCTGCGTGGCGGTAAGAGAAACCTCCTCGTCCGCTTTGGGAAGAAAAAAGGACTTCAGATATATACGCTTCTCTTTTTTAGTGCTTATCTTCTGCTGGTTTTCCTAGCTGTTATCTTCGCTAACCCACTCTGGATTCTCCCTCTTTTTCCCCTGCCGCTATCCGGGAACGCGATAAAAATAGCGAGAAAATACTATGAAGATATCCCCCGGATGGTGGAGGCAAATTTAAAAACAGTCCAGGTCTACCAGTTACCGGTCTGGTGATGTCATTTGCTGCTCTTTTTAACAGTTATTTTTAGAGAGGCAAAAATGCGGTGTAATGCAGCCGATGATCGTGCCGCTGTGATTTTTTAGTAGTGGTTTGTGCAGTGAGGAGAGACCTGCCAAGTCCTCCTCTTTTAGCCAGCAAAGCTGTTGGAGAATTTCAATCGCTGTTGGAGCAAGGGCGCGCACAGCACCGTCCTCAATTTTAAAAGCACAACCGATACCTTTTTCTAAGTGGGCAAGACAGTATACCGCTTCAGTTCCGCTTTTGGCTAGGAGTTTTCCTCTTCCCTGTTTGATTAGAGTAGTACAGATAATTTTTTCTCCGCCAATCATCTGCGGGTGGTTGACAATCGCCTGCACAACTCTTTTGCAGCTGCTTTCATAGAGCGCGGCATTGTTTCCCCTACCCGTTGCCAGGCGGGCATAAGCAGTAGCAATATTGGCGAGAGGTAGAGCAAAGACAGGTACGCCGCAGCCATCAATACCTATTTTAATATCTTTCTCCTCTGTACCGCTGAAGGTGCTTATTGTCTTCAGCATTAACCTCTGTAAGGGGTGTTCTGGGGATGTATAATCCTTTAGAGGGTAGTTCCAGTAGCGACAGAGGGCAAGCATGCCGGCATGCTTGCCGGAGCAAGTATTATGGAGCGTGCTCTGTGCTGCTCCACAAGCAAGCATCTCCTTTGCTACCCGGCGGTTAAGTGGCCTGTGTGTGCCACATTGAAGGTCGTCT
>JAAZDR010000005.1 GCA_012512705.1 Bacillota bacterium | reverse complement strand
TTGCCCTCTCGACCGGCGCTGATGCTGCTGTTGTCGTTGTTATGCAGACGGCACGCATGCTCTCCTCAATTATCATTTTCCCCTTTGTTTTCAGGCGCTGGATGAACAGCAGCCGCGGTGAGGAAGAAATTAATGACAGTGATTGCGGAACTTTAAATAATAAAATGCCTACTATCACCAACAGCTCTTCTTTGCTGACGAAGTTGGGGGGCTGGGTCGAACAGCATGTAGAAAGGATAAGAAGCGGGTTTATTGAGCTGCAGCATAACACTTCCGAGCGCTTAGCCATTTGGGGATGGATGGCGCTCTCTTTTGCGATCGCTGTAGCTGGAGGTTTCTTTTTTCTTTACTTGGAGGTGCCGGCGGGAGCAATGCTCGGCGCCATGGTTTTTATTGTTTCAGCCTCATTGATAGGGATACGCGTGGTTCAACCGCCCAAGAGTTTTTATCCCTTTATGCTCATTGGAGTAGGGCTCATGGTTGCAGATAATATCGGTGCGGAAACGCTAAACTTCCTCGTTTATGGCGGTCTTTTCGAACCGGTTCTGCTCTCCACACTGCTGATTGTTTTAAGTTCAATACTGGTAGCTTATTTGGTTCATAAGGCTACTCAATGGGACTTCCCAACCTGCTTCCTGGCCGCTGCCCCCGGCGGATTTACGACGATGACAACTATGGCCTTGAATTTTGGCAAAGATCCCCTTCGTGTCTCCATTTTACATCTCTTTCGTCTGCTGGCATTAAAGGTTGTTGTCCCTTTGATTATTATGTTCTTCTTTTGAGTTAGGTAAGAAAGTTGATCCCTGACCAGAAAAAATAGATGCCGAGGCTGACCAGGAAAAGGCCAAGCACCGCTATAATACCCGCATAGATCTTATCGTTAAGGAAACGCTTTCCTGATACCAGCGCTAGGGCGAGCAGGGAGAGCCAGGCAAAATCAGAGAGGATGTGCCCGCTGAAAAAGAGAAAGACCCCTTGAATGCCGTGCTCCTTAGAAAGCAGCACATAGCTCGCTCCTACAGTAGCCCACCATAAAAACCAATATGGATTGGAAACCGTGGTTATCATCCCGCCAATTAAAGGCGTCTGCCTCCTCTGCTCTCCGCTGCCTGTTGTGAGGGAGAGGGAGCCTGAGAGAGCGGATTTGACCATCCCATATCCCATCCAGACAAGCATCAATCCTCCGGCGATGCCGATTACACCGGCTGCGGCTTCTTCAGCTATAATTTGGCCCAAACCGACAGCCAAGAGAGCAACCATCAATGCTTCTACAATTCCGTGCCCTAAAGTTACCAGCGGGCCGGCAATAAAGCCTCTGCGCAGTGAGTTTTCGGCCAGCACTGCTGTAAGGGGGCCGGGCATCATTGCTCCTGAAAGTCCAACAACAAAAGCGGTGACAAAAATTGTTGTTAACTCCATTGTTTATCGTGTCTCCTTCATTGAAGCTTTCTTAGATATTCGCCATAAAAAATTGTTTTCCTTTAATGCTAAATATATAAAAAACATTCCTTGACAGTATGTACATCGGTTTGTTAAAATATTATATAGAAGGAAAATAGAATATGCGCTTGTTAGGTGAGGCTCCTAGGCAGACATACGCTGCTGCCCAAAAATGTCGAGAGACACCAATGGGTGAACAAGCATGATTGGATTAAGGTCTGCTTAATGCAGCTGATTTTTAGAATCTACGTTGCCTAGTGTCGAAGCTTGAACGAGGGGTTTAAGGCGCTGGCTGGCGATTCTGTTTACTGCTTATGATCATAATAGCTGGATAGCTGGCCTGTTTGCTGGCGCATTCTGATGCTGGCTCCTCAAGGGGAGCTTTTTTAATTAAAATTGAAAGGCAGGAAGGGGGGCTGTACAGTGGCATATGATGATGAGGTTCCGAGGCAGTCTATAATTAAACGTGCGTTTTTATCCGTCAGCTATATCTTTTTATCAAGGAGGGATTCTTGTGCCGCTTTACAGAACAGCCCTGACCTATCTTGCCCAAAAGGATATGGAGGCGCTAAAAAAGCTCCTAAATGAAGCAGATATCATCGATGTAATTAAACTTATCCAGGATTTAGATAATAAAGACAGAGTAATTGTCTTTCGGCTTTTGTCAAAGGATCGGGCCTTAGAGGTTTTTGAACAGCTTGATGTTGATCTCCAGCAGAGGCTCTTGGATAACTTTACGGAAGAGAAGGCCGTTGAAATTGTTGCGGAGATGGATCCTGATGATCGAGCCCGCCTCCTTGATGAGCTGCCTGCCCGGGTGGCAAAGAAGCTTTTAGCCAAACTTTCTCCGGAAGAACGCAAGTATACTGCTGATCTTTTAGGTTATCCACCGGAAACAGCAGGAAGAATTATGACTCCGAAGTATATTCGGCTGCGCGGTGATCTCAGCGTAGGGGAGGCCCTGGAAAAGATTCGCACCGGCGGCAAAGATAAGGAAACGGTTTATACGATGTATATAACTGACAGCGAGCGGAGGCTGGAAGGGGTTGTCTCGCTGCGCGATCTGGTTATGGCTTCGCCAAAACAGTGTGTGGAAGACATTATGAATACTGATATTGTTAAGGTTACGACAGAGACTGACCAGGAAGAAGTAGCGAAAGTTTTACAGGATCGAGATCTGCTGTCCGTGCCCGTAGTTGATCGTGAGAACCGTTTGGTGGGAATTATTACTGTTGACGATGCGATTGATGTTTTGGAAGAGGAGATTACCGAGGACATTTTCGATAAAGAGGGGTTGATTTCCCTTGCCCATCAAGAGTCTGGGCGGAGCCAGCGTCTGGTAAGCGGCACACTCTGGGAAGTGTGGAGTGTGCGACTGCCGTTTCTTTTAATCACCCTTGTCGGGGGGCTGTTAGCTGGTGCGGTGATCAATGTTTATGAAAAGACCCTGGAGTCAATTGTCGGGGTAGCCTTTTTTATACCGGTGATCATGGATATGGGCGGTAACGTCGGCACCCAATCGTCAACTATTTTTTCGCGGGCTTTGGCCCTGGGGCATATCAATATGCGCAGGTTTTTCCGGCAGTGGCTGCGTGAGCTGGGGGTAGGGCTCAGCATCGGTTTGACTTTAGGGATTTTAGCGGGGATTGTAGCTGCAATCTGGCAGCCGATTCCTGGCCTTGGTTTTGCTGTTGGCCTCTCCCTGGCAATCACAGTAACGTTAGCTACCGGACTTGGCTTTATGATCCCCTACCTCTTATTAAAACTAGGGCTTGATCAGGCTGCAGGCTCGAATCCAATTATTACGACCATAAAGGATATCACCGGCTTGATAATCTATTTCTTCCTTGTGAGCATTTTCTTGGGGAGGTAATTAACTTTCTTTTTAAAGCCGAAAGGCTTTTATTTTATTTCAAAGCAGTTAAAAGCAATAAACGGCAATACTAAGAAAATAAGGATGGGGAGATCACAGCTGAGAAAGCACACCCCAAAGATCAAAAAAGGGTGCTTGAACAAGCACCCCTTGTTAATCATTATTCCGGCAGCGGCATGTTTTCTAACAGCTCTTCCAGCGTTACCGCGCTATTTACTACTTCATCCGGAATTGTGATACTGTCAAAGTCCTCGTAATCAAAGGTGGCGGTAGCTGTTTGAGAAAGCCCCATAGTCTCTCCCTCTAAGGTCATTGACAGAGCATAAGAGAGATAAGTCTTGTCGGTAAGGTATGTTTCTTTGTTGATCCAGATTCTATAATCAAGATCCGAGAACTCGAGATTTTTTAAAGCTTCCTCTACATCCGACTGTAGGGTAGGGCCGCTGAAAACATTTCCCAGTTGAGTTGTTATCTCTTCTAACAGTTTTTTCATCAAGGTCCCGTCATCGTCGGTTAAGGTGAGAACGTAGTATTCGTCTTCCTTTTCTAGTGTAGCTTTTCCCGCTCCATCCTCCCCGAGCAGGTTAAATAAATACATCGGTTCGCCCGCTGCCTGGCTGAACTCTTTCATTTGTTCCATGCCCGGGCCTAAATCTGTCAAGCTCTGGCGTATCCAAAGATCCTGTATCGGCTCGTAGGTGTACATTTCGTTCTCCGTCAGATAGAACCGCATCTCCATTTCACCCATTTCCAGAAGGGTGCCGAGGAAGGGGATATCAACTTTCATAGTCATCTCTATCGCTAGGGGATCCTGTGTCGCCCTGCCTCTGTTTGTTATCTGTGTTTCTAGTGTGTCGGTCATTTCTTCCCCCCCTAACGCAAGGGGTTCAGGGAAGTGCATCACCTGGTTCATTTCCAGTTCAAAACTATAGGCGCTAACTTCCTGCATCGCTTCCTGTGATTTAGTATAGACATCGGCTGCCTGCATCGCATCGGATTCCTCCCTGCAGCCGACAGGGAGCAAAACCACCAGAAAAATGAGCGCCAATATCAGAGAAAATCTAATTTTCATCGCTACTCCTCTTTTCATTTGTGGTATTATTATACTATTCAAGTTTTATTTAGGATACTCCTGCAGATTTCTCTTAACTTTATTACCATTCCTCCTTTTGATACTCAGTGCTAAAAAACAAAAAAAGGAATTTTTATCTATTTCTAGAAACTAAAAAGTAATTTCTTTAAAGGGTAGAGCAATGGGGAAAACAAGGACTGTCGTAGGCAGGAGCTGGCGACAAAACGGGGATGATTTTTTGTGTCAAGTGTTAATTTGTTCGGGGATCTGTTGAAGTCTTTGTTCGTTAGCGGCAAGAACCCCCTGTCTTCAGAAAGCGGAAAACTTCCGGCCAGGTTTTTGGGGTTAGTGATGGAAGTCAAAGGAGAGCTGGCTCTTTTAAACTGGCAAGGAGAGCCTTTTTATGTCAAAATTGAGGTTCCCGTAAAAAAAGGCGAGCTTCTGCTTTTGGAGCTGAAAGAAGAGAAGGACGCAAAGAGGATTTACCGCGTGTTAGCCCGCTCGACCCCTACGGAGAAAGATGAACTCATCGAGTGGGATCTGTTCCTGCACGAAAAGGTCAACACCCCTTTGTATATAAAAGCAAGGTATTTTCCCCGGAGAAAAGGGAACAGCAACGAACCTGCTGACAAGCCTTGCTTGGAGCTAAGTATAAAGACGCAGAATTTAGGGCTGATTACCCTGTCTGTCCTGACGCTGGCTAAACCTTACAAGTGCAGGTTTATTGTCGAGCGCAAAGAGTTTGGGGAAGTGGTTGAAAGCTCTTTACGCCTCCTGCTGGAACAGTCAGCTGAGAGATTACCGGTAGAGTTCCTCCCTTACAGGGTTTGCCCACCAGAGCTTTTGCCCGGCAGTGCAAGTGTCTTTTTGGATAAAAAGGCGTGAGGGTGCAAAAAATCTTTGGGGAAGGTCTCGCTCAAT
>JAAZDR010000043.1 GCA_012512705.1 Bacillota bacterium | reverse complement strand
GTACTGTAGAGGTCAGCGGACGTTTGATATTAATGACTACAAAGCAACGAAGGTTGCGCGCTTGACATGCCCCCTCAACCAAATTTAGGGTCTGCGCTCCTTTTATACCGTAGCCCACGTCAAAGATAACCGTCCCCTTGCAGCGCAGTGCGCTTTTCATCTCCGGCTTTAAATATCCTCCTCTTTCCCCTAGACCAAAAACGTCTTCTTTGTTCGTTGTAATTAATGTAAGACGTTCGCTCTCCAACTTTTCTTTCAGAGGACGCAGTGTATAAAACGGTTCCACCAGGTCGAGATCGACAAGTGTAACTTTTTCATTCCGGCTGAGGTCAACGGCCCTGTTAACAGCCACTTCACTTTTGCCGCTGGCATACTCACCAAGGTAAGCCTCCAGCACAGACAAGAATCCTTCACTCCTTTTAGGTATGACCTTTTTGACCGTTATTCATACATGAAGAAAAAAACTCTCCTTTGTCAGAAGAGTACAAAATCACCTTAACCTGTTATTCGCTGCAGTATGAGCAGCATGATTACTCCTGGAACCCCCATTATACCAACAACCATAGCCGTAATCAGATTTACGCCGATCTGGTAGCCCCAAAGCGAACCCACAAGATTAAAAATAACCAGAATTAGTCCTCCACAGATGGCGTTCAGCAGTAACCTTGCGATTATACGCAGTGGAAGGTATAATATCTTTGCCAAAAGATAAAGCACCATTAGACCAAAAGCAAAAGCTAACAGCAGATTCCAATCAATAGCTGGCACAACCTACACCTCCTCTGTTTTGTTTTCGACCTCCCCCTCAGCTAAAAGATGATGCTCACCACTTAAGCGAACGCGGTAACCACTATTCCGTGCTTTTTTTAACAGGTAGAGATATTTTTTTTCTGCAGCATCTACAGCATAGATCGCATGGTCTATAAGATCAGGATCCGTAACGCTATCGAAAAAACTACGCGCTGCAAGCCACTCCCGCCGTGCACGTTCAACAGTATCATAAAGCTCTTCTTCTACTTCTTCTTTAAGCGGGTCAGAAGCGGGTAACAAACGATGTGACAATTCATTGAACAGCTCCCCCAATCGCTTCAATACCCACGCCTCCCTTTAGATATTTATATGTTCAGATTTGACGGAATATGCTTATCCTCTCCCTTGTTATGACGTTTGCAGACGATTTTTTCTGAATATACTCATTAGCCCTTAAAGTGCATTTAACTATAATTCTGTCCATCTATCAGCATCTTATGCACCGTGGTGCTAAATGGGCAAAAAAAACACCCATCATGGGTGTTTTTTGTTTTAACTATTTAAAGCAGTTTCTCCAAAGGCGTAAACTGAAGAGCATGTGCCATGGCTACCGCCTCGTTTACCACTGCACCCCTGTAGGTATTGACCCCTTTTGCCAGCGCTGGATCTTCAAGCACCGCCTTTTTGAAACCTTTCCCCGCTAGGTCCTGAATGTAAGGAAGGGTTCCATTAGTAAGGGCAACAGTAGAGGTGCGCGGCACTGCACCGGGAATATTCGGCACAGCATAATGGACAACACCATGTTTTATGAATGTCGGATTACTATGGCTGGTAGCGCGGATCGTTTCCACAGCACCGCCCTGATCAATAGAAACGTCGATAATCACAGAGCCAGGCTTCATCTTTTTCACCATTTCTTCCGTTATCAGACAAGGAGTTTTCCCACCGGGAACTAAAACGGCAGAGATTACAAGGTCAGCATACTTCACTGCCTTTTCAATATTATAGGGACGGGAGACAAAGGTTGTAATCTGACCCTGGGAAAGGTGAGACAGCTCCCGTAGACGCTGGGGAACGCGATCTAACACCGTTACATGTGCACCCATCCCTAAAGCAACCCGGGCGGCATTACTGCCCACAGTTCCAGCTCCGAGGATAACAACTTCCGCCGCCGGCACCCCCGTAACTCCACCGATTAGGATTCCTCGACCACCGTATTTTTTTTCCATCAGTCGTGCACCGATCTGTGTCGCCATACGTCCGGCAATTTCACTCATCGGTGTAAGCAGCGGCAAATAGCCGTTGATCTGTACAGTTTCATAACCGATAGCAGTGATCTTTCGTTCGAGAAGGAAATTAGTAAGCCTGGGTTCCGCAGCAAGATGGAGGTAGGTAAATAAAATTTGGCCTTCACGCATCATGACAAACTCTGTTTCCTGTGGTTCTTTTACTTTT
>JAAZDR010000042.1 GCA_012512705.1 Bacillota bacterium | reverse complement strand
TCTATTTTTTTTCGCATAAATTCCGATTGATTTACTAAGAATTTTAAAAGGAGGCTGGCAATGCGCCTTTCTACAAAAGGACATTACGGCTTAAGGGCGATGGTCGTATTAGCGCTAAAATATAGAGATGGACCGGTACCGCTGCGGGAAATTGCTGACGAGGAAAACATATCTTTTCAATACCTAGAACAAATCTTTCCTTCTCTGCGTCGGGCAAGGTTAGTCCGGAGCATCCGTGGTGCTAAAGGCGGTTATATTTTAGGTAAGGATCCTGCAGAGATTAAAGTTGGTGACATAATTCGCACTTTGGAAGGAACCTTGGCTCCGGCAGAATGTGTGATTGAAGGGGAAGAGGGAGTGGAATGCTCTAGATCCGAGAGCTGTTTAGCCCGCAACGTATGGGAAAGGTTGTATGAACGTATTAATGAGGTCTTAGACGATATTTCTTTGGCAGATCTGATTAACTGGCAAGATTAAATTAAACTGATCGGCATACGCAAGGAGGGCTTAGCAATGAATAAACGATTTATTTTTATCTATATGGATCACGGTGCTACCACGCCACTGCGTGAAGAGGTGCTGGAAACGATGCTCCCTTATTTAAAGGAGAATTTTGGTAATCCGTCTAGTGTATACTCAATTGCCCGAGAAGCCCGCAAGGCTGTGGAGGATGCGCGGGAGAAAGTAGCAAAAGCGATCGGAGCTGACCCGCAGGAGATAATTTTTACCTCTGGGGGCACGGAAGCAGATAATATGGCAATTAGGGGTATCGCTACCGCTAAGGGCAAAGGGCATATTATTACCTCCTCCATTGAACATCACGCTGTTCTTGATACCTGCCATGCTCTGGAGAAAGAAGGCTTTGCAGTTACTTACCTGGAAGTAGACAAATACGGTATGGTTCATCCTGAAGTAGTTGAAAAAGCAATTACTGATGATACCATTCTTATTTCGATCATGGCAGCCAACAATGAAGTGGGAACGATTCAGCCCCTCAAAGAGATTGGGCGTTTGGCAGCGGAAAAGGGAATTACTTTCCATACCGACGCGGTGCAAGCTATTGGAAATATGCCCCTTGATGTTAATGAGCTAAACATTGATCTCCTTTCCCTCTCTGGGCATAAATTTTACGGCCCTAAGGGTATTGGTGTTCTATATATTCGTCGTGGTACGAAGATCAGACCCTTTTTTTTTGGCGGAGGTCAGGAGAAGAAAATGCGCCCCGGGACAGAGAATGTCGCCGGGATCGTAGGCTTGGGGAGGGCGATTGAGCTAGCGATAGAGGAAATGCCTGAGAAAATTCGGAGGTTGCAGGCGCTGCGCGATAAGCTTATTGAAGGTATTCTTAAACTTGATGACGTTCGCCTTAATGGTCATCCTACGCAGAGGCTTCCTGGAAACGTCAATGTAAGTTTTCAGTATATTGAAGGGGAATCTTTGCTTCTAAGTCTTGACCTAAAAGGTATCGCCGCCTCCAGCGGTTCTGCCTGCACTTCAGGGTCCCTTGACCCTTCTCATGTTTTAATGGCCATGGGCCTTGATCATCAGACTGCTCATGGCTCTTTACGTCTTACTTTGGGGCGCGACAATACAGAAGAGGATGTCGAATACTTTTTGAAAGTGATCCCGGAAGTTGTAGAACGGTTGCGTAAAATGTCTTCTATTAAAAAAGCTAATAGTTAGAGAGATAGCGTTAAAAGATTTAATAGGCTAAAAAGCATCCGGAGGAGGGATAGTATGTATAACGATAAAGTAATGGATCATTTTAGCAATCCGCGCAATGTTGGCGAAATGGAGAATCCTGACGGCGTAGGGGAAGTGGGCAACATGAGATGCGGAGATATAATGAAAATTTTTATAAAAGTAAACAATGGCGTTATCGAGGATATCAAATTCTTGACTTTTGGGTGCGCTGCTGCGATAGCTAGCAGCAGCGCATTAACAGAGATTGTTAAGGGATTAAACATTGAGGATGCATTGAAAGTAAGCAATGAAGATGTCGCTAAAGAGCTTGGTGGATTACCCAGTGTCAAGATGCATTGTTCTAATCTGGCTGCTGATGCCCTAAAAAAAGCTGTTGATGATTATTATAAAAGGAAAAAGACTGAAGTAAAGAGCTAATAAAGCAAAGAACAATTGAAGATAGAAGGGCCTAAAAAATGTGATTTTTAGGCTCTTTTTTTGTTTTTCTCCATAGTAATCT
>JAAZDR010000041.1 GCA_012512705.1 Bacillota bacterium | reverse complement strand
TGTGGTTCTTCAAGGGAGGCGGAAAAAATTCTAGCGCAGAACAGTTACGATCATATTGACGAGCGCCCTTACCCCAAGTATTTCCAACGAGATCACAAAAGATACGCCCCTCATAACCTCTATACAGATCTTGAAAGCCTCCTGCAAGCTGCGGAAGACTTTAACATATACCATGAGATCTCTCCCCAGCCTCCTTTTACCTTTTATGAAAAGCCCCTGGAAGGCTTACAAGGGGATGTAAGGGAAGTACAGCTCCCCTTCAGTAGCTACAACTATGTATCATACAGATGGGACGAGAGCATGAATGCTTATCTCCGTTTTACGAGAGATCAGCCCCATAAAGACGCTAATACTGATCAACAAATCGCTGTTAAAAATATTCTTGTCCAATATGTACCTTTTCATTATATTTCCAAGGTTCACCGTCAATATGATTTAGTTGGTGAAGGTTCAGGGCTCTACGTGAGCAACGGAAAGGCCCAAAAAATTCGCTGGAAAAAAGAAAGCTATGGGCAAAGAACTAAATATTTTTCAGAGGATGGCTCTCCTTTGGTTCTCTCTCCGGGAAACACGTGGATACACATCATTTCCCCCAAGAAAGAAGCTGTTCTTATAAAGGAGACAGAGTAAAAAATAAACAGTGCATCTATCCAGGCCTAAGTTTAGAAGCTGTTAAAATTTTATGTATGTATCATTTGATTTTCTTAGCTCTCTCCTTCAAGCTAATGTAAAATCCACGCTGTGGATGAAAACTGGCAAAAAGGATATCCTTTGGACGCAGTCCCTTTTTCCGTAAAAGTTCCTGACGCAACCAATTTTCATCGCGTTCCAGGGACTTTAAATTTTGATGGCAGACCTCACCATCAAATACTACCGGCAATGGGAGATATACTGGAGCTGTCTCCAACCCTAAATCCCTCGGTGTAAGCGGCTGGCGATCGGATTTTAAGATTACACTTAATTCGCCTGATGTTTCTAAGATAGCATATTCAACATCACTAACATCAACAATGCTTTTCTCCCGCAACTGGCTTAAAAGATCATTCATATTATAGCGGAGCTTGCGCATTTCTTGTTCAATAATCTTGCCGCGGTGAATAAGAATACTGGGGGCGCCATCAATAACTTCCCGAATCCAATGAATCTTGAGGCATAAATAAGATAAGAACATCTCTGCCCCCACTAAGGTTAATATGGGAATAAAAGCTAAAAATAAAGGCATTTCAATTTGTTCTAATGGCAAAACAGCGATCTCGGCAATCATAATTGCTACGACAAAGTCAAAAGTCGATAGTTGCCCGACCTCTCTTTTCCCCATTAGGCGGATAACTGCTAGAATAACTAGATAGATCACCAGTGTACGCAGGAAAATAGTAAAAGCCAATACACTTCCCCCTTACTTAGCGAAAGGTCAGCCATCACTATTTTCCCCTCGAGAACCTTAAACTATAGCCATAAATAAATCCCAAGAAAAATAAAATTCCGTTTGGCAGCCCTAATTTATCAAATAGTAATAAATATTTTTACTCCAAGTATTTTTTAGCGAAATAAGGCAGAAAAAAATTACTCAATATCAAGCTTTTTAAAAAGTTTAATAAAATCAATTATGAAGCGCAACTCTTTCTCACTGCATCCGCATAGCTGCCGCAAAACCGCCTGCACCTCCGGCTCCGCCAATAGCTCTCGCGCGTCAGGAGGAAACAGCCTTAACATATCCTCAAGGGTAGCCTCTTCAGCAATAAAATAACACGGCGATAAACCTAACACATCAGCAATCTTCTTTACGCTTTGAAGCGAAGGTTTAACCTTACCCTGCTCCAACTGACCAATAAGACCAGGGGATAAACCCGCCCTGCGGGCCAATTCCGTCTGTGTAAATCCCTGTTCAAGCCGCACTTGCCGAAGTCTCTGCCCAAAAAGACTTTCACTAGCTATTAAAGCAGAAACAGGACAATCTAAAGAATGCGCAACCTTACGTAATGTCTCCACTGCCGGAGCAACATTGCCCCTTTCGATCTCACTAAGATAGGATACGGATATACCTGCTTTTTGTGCTAACTCTTTAAGGGTCAACTTATTCTTCTCTCTAAAGAGTCTTATTCTTTCTCCTAGTTTAATTTCATCCCTAACTGCTCCTCCTATCAGTTGCTCCTGCGGAACATGCAAAGCTTCTGCAAGCTTTTTAACAGTTTTCAGTGACGGATTCTTACAGCCTCTTTCAATTTCACTTAGATATGAAAGGGATAGGCCTGCTTTTTCCGCCAGCTCATAAAGTGAATAACCCCGCTCATTTCTGAGTTCTCTTATCTTTTGTCCATCTATCGCCACTAAAACCCATCCTTATAATTTACTATAATTACTGCCCCTGTGTCTTATTTTATCCTACTATAAAGCTTATGGTTAAGATGTACCCCTTGTCAAGACAAATATTTTTCTTTTCTTAGTGAACCAGATATTTCCATTTGAGCCTTCGTTTTTCTTTGCTCAGGCTGCAATCCGTTGAGCTAGATAAACTTGCATGGGAGTCATATAATAATAAGTCTGATGCGGCCTTGCCGTATTGTACTCGT
>JAAZDR010000040.1 GCA_012512705.1 Bacillota bacterium | reverse complement strand
GAGCTACAGGGAACATAGCAGCGGCGCTGGGGATATATGGTGGGTTGATGTCCCGGAAATTGAACGTGTTTATAAGGAGCTGCTGAGAAAATAAAGTGCCTATAGCTTGCCGTGCTTTTTTACGATGCGCACGGCTTTTTTATGTCTCAAGCATATCCTTTGTTCATTCATTTCTGAGCGAAGATTATTTTTTAATAATTTAAAAAGGAAACAGCAGGTTAAAGGTAGAATTTGGGTATTATTGAGAACGAAAAGGAGCAGTAGAAGCAGATATGTCTCCCCTGGTATTTATGACCCTAGCGTATATAGCAGGCATCTCACTCACCCGCTGTTGGTTTGAAAATTCTTGCTTTACCCTGGTTTTCTTGGGCTTTTTATTCCTATTTGGCTTGTGGACTTATTGTCTCCGTTTAGCAGCGCCCTTTACACTTGTTCTGCTCGGTGTTTTTATTTTAGGGGGTTTTTTACATGCTTTTGCCTCCCTTTTGCCTAACCAGGATTTACTGTACTTCGCCGAAGAGGAAGTTGTAATAGTGGCAACAGTGATCGAAGAGCCCTACCGTCAAGAGGAACGCACTGCTTACAGTTTACAGGTAGAGAGCCTTGAACACAAAGGCGAGCGATATTTTCCCGGTGGGAAGGTCCAGCTTTACCTTTATCACGGGGAAGAGGACGATACTGCTGCATACCATCTCTATGGAGAAAAAATACGAGTAGAGGGTAAGCTGCGCGAACCTAGTTCCCGGCGCAACCCCGGGGGCTTCGATTACCGCTTCTTTCTTCGTGGGCGAGGCATTGATGCCTACATGAATGTGCAGCCTTCACAGGTAGAATCTTTGGGGGACGGGAAACCAAATTTGATTTATGCCGCAGCTTTCTCTCTGCGCCGCCAGATGGCTGCTGCGATCGGGAGACAACTTCCCTCGCCGCAGGACAACCTGTTAACTGGGATTCTCTTTGGCCAGCGTCATGACCTTCCCGAAGAATTGGAAGCCAACTTTCGCGCAGCAGGCCTCTCTCATCTGCTCGCTGTTTCCGGCCTGCACGTGGGCCTAATTGCCTCCCTGCTCTTAGCTTTATTTCAACGTCTTCATTGGCAGCGAAACACGGTCTTATTCCTTTGTATCATCTTAATCTTTTCCTATGCTCTCCTGACGGGGATGCGTCCCTCAACAATACGGGCGGCGATTATGGTTTCCCTTACCCTCGGGGCTTTAATTCTCGGGCGCCAAGCCCATCTCCCCTCGGCCCTAGCCCTAGCAGCGCTGCTTACCCTAATCTACAATCCCCTGCTTCTTTTCACCCCCGGCTTTCAACTTTCTTATGCAGCAGTACTTTCTCTGTTTTATCTAACACCGCAGTTGGAGAAAAAATTTAAGTTGCCTATGAAACTGCCTTTTCTTTTGCCCCCAGAGGCAGGTAAACTTTTTTATGCAACACTCGCCGTACAGCTTGGTACAGCCCCTTTGGTCGTCTATCATTTTGGCCAGCTCTCGTTAATTGCTATATTGGTCAACCTGCTGGCTTTGCCGGTAATTACTTTTGTCGTTGGACTCGGTCTGTCTGCATCTTTGGTTTCTTTTATCTCCTTTTCATTATCGAGCTTTATTCAGCTCGCTAATCTCCCTCTGCTCACCTACCTTTTATACCTTGCTCGTTTGGGTGAGCTTCCCTTCGCCTATCTAGAGCTGTATTTCAGTTGGCCAATGGCGTTGTTGATATATTTGTTACTTTTTCTTTTTGCAGGTGGTGCTGCTCTGATTAAGACCGCTCTAAGCGGCTATATGGAAAATAAGCCTCATTTGAGAGTAGTGGATTTTTTAAGCTCGAAAATCGCTTTTTATTTTTTCCTATTCACGGCAGTAATTTTTCTCTGGAGCAGCATATTCTTTCCGGCTAATAGAAACCTGGAGGTTGTCTTTCTTGATGTGGGGCAGGGTGATGCGGTTTTTGTCAGCACTCCTTGCGGAATTGAAATTCTTATCGACGGCGGGGGAAGCCCTGCTTATCTTGGTGAGGATGTTGCTGGAACAGGCAGTCGTGTGCTCTTACCTTTTTTAAGGCACAGGGGAGTAAAGGAACTGGATATTTTGTTTATTAGCCATCCGCATGAGGATCACTTTGGAGGCTTGTTCCATATTTTGGGGGAACTCTCAGTAAAAATGCTGCTGACTTCAGTTGATCGCGGAGATTCTCCTTACTACGAGGAACTTTTACAATTAGCAGGGGAACAAGGGGTTGAACACCGCTATCTAACAGCTGGTGACCGCCTTCGTTTTCGCTCCGGCGTGGAGATGCATGTTTTGGGACCACCGTCACCTCTTTTCCAAGTCACCGGCTCTGATATTAATAACAATTCCCTGGTCCTCCGTTTGGATTATGGTGAGACCTCTTTTTTGTTTACCGGCGATATTGAAGAAGCAGCAATACGCGAGCTTTTAAAATATGAGGAAACTCTTCTCCCTTCTTCAGTACTCAAAATCCCTCATCACGGGGCATACAATCCCTCTTTGGCTGATTTTTTAGAGAGAGTTGCCCCCGAAACCGCTGTTATCCCTGTGGGGACGAATTACTTTGGCCATCCTCATCCCGAAACCCTTTCCGTTTTGGAAGAAGCCGGCGTTTCTTACTACCGCACTGATATTCACGGGGCTGTGCTCTTGAAGAGTGACGGGCAAAGAGTGATCTACCAGACAATGCTCGATTAGCAAGCTGGTTACTTCACGCGCCGAGCTATCGAATAGGGAACACTATATAATTTTCCAGGCATTAAGAGAAAGAGACGGGAAAAAAGCTGCTTCATTGGTACAGCTGCAAAAAGAAAATTCGTTGAAAGCGCTAATTGAGTCAATTAAGGGAAAATATCCCGAAGAGATTGAAGCGGGAGATAGAGAAACACTGCAGGAATATGTTTAAAAGTCAACTTTGTAAGCTGGTAAACCTACCTGGTATCGGACTTCCCTACTATAAACGTCGTAAGAAACTGTTTTTAAACATTTGCTAAAGTATCGTCAGGTAATGTAAAATAGGGTTAACAGTGCTAGTAGGGGGATTTAATTATGGCTATAAACGGGTTTACCGAACAAGACGACGCCAAGAAATATTTGCTAAGTACAAAGATATCTGACGAACTACGTCATAAAATTGTAACAGGGAAGCTAAAGCCCGGTGAAGGTTTAACTGAAAAAAAGTTAGCAGAAGAGTTTAAGGTTAGCAGAACCCCTATTCGTGAAGCAATTAGGCAACTAGAGACAGAAGGGTTAGTGCGGCTGTCGCCGAAAAAAGGTGCTATTGTGGAAGGGATAACCGGGCGTGACATAGAGGAGATCTATACAATTCGCATGATGATTGAGGGCCTTGCAGCACGTTGGGCAGCAGAACGTATTACACGTGAGGAAGCGGAGAAGCTGCGCGAATTAATAGAATTCCTGGAGTTCTTCCAAGGCAAGGGTGAAGTAGAGCGGATGACCGATCTCGATAACAAATTTCATCAGCTGATTTTAGAAGCCTCGAAAAGCAAAGCCCTGAAGCATGCTTTGCGCGGGTTCATGTACTATGCGCAGCAGGCTAGAATTACTTCTATTGCCTCACCGGGCCGAGCCGAAAAAATGTATGCTGAGCACCTCAGGGTTTACAAGGCGATCGTTGACCGTAATCCTGAGGAAGCGGAAAAAGCTATGCAGGAGCACGTGATGCAAGCAAGGAGCAATTTATTAGTTTATATATAATAGTAGTTAAATAAGCCCTGATCTCTAGCAACAGGGCTTATGTTTATGTTAAAGTGTGTATTACGGGAATAGTTGTTAGTCCGGAGTATTGTATAACTTTAAATATGATTTTAAAGAGGTGAACAAAGTGTATTGGGAAAAACCAGGAAAACACAACACGGATGCAACAGTTTCGGCGGCAGCTAAACGTGCGAAGGAACTTGGTATCAAGCATATTGTTGTCGCTTCGAACAGTGGTGAGACTGCTTCTAAATTTATAGGGAAAGGCAGCTACAATATAGTTTGTGTCACCCATCATGTTGGCTATGCCGGTCCCGGGGTGGACGAGATGTCTGCTGCAATGCGGAAAAATTTGCAGGAACAAGGGGTAAAGCTACTAACAACAACTCACCTTCTGGCTGGCGTTGATCGTGGGATCCGCAATAAGTTCGGGGGTGTATATCCGGCTGAGATTATGGCCCAAACCCTGCGTATTTTTGGGCAAGGGATAAAAGTATGCCTGGAGATAGGTTCCATGGCTCTTGATGCTGGACTCATCCCTTTTGGAGAAGAAATAATCGCAGTTGGCGGAACGGGACGTGGTGCAGACAGCGCTTGTGTAATTGTTCCGGCTCATTCTAATAACTTTTTTGATAACAAGGTGAAAGAAATAATCTGTATGCCGCGTTAGTTAGGGTTAAGGCAGGTAGGAATTAACAAGCAGCAAGATCTGTGAACTGGCCGGTATTGGTTAGCAGATGCTTTTTTGGTATACTAAAAGAAGAGCCTGACGCTCCTTCAGCAAATGATTGTGTCAGCAAAAATTCCTTGACCGAATACGGGAAAGATGAGCACCCTGAAATCGTTATTAATTTTAATAATGAGAAGGATTTTAAAAAGTTGTTACAGAAATTATAGTGGCGTGAGTGTGAGTTATTATCCACTTATATCTATAGTATATCCTAGTTTTTAATAATAGCAGCTTTGCTGTGTTAAAGGAGTGAACAAGGTAATGAGCATCAAGACATTTAAAGGTGGTGTTCATCCCGGGTACTTTAAAAGCCTGACGGCAAATCTACCTGTGGTTTCAATGCCGCTGCCGGAGAAGGTGATCATACCCCTCCAGCAGCATATCGGCGTTCCTTGTGAACCGCTGGTTTCACCCGGGGATGAGGTCAAGGTAGGGCAGAAGATTGGCGAAAGCAGCGGTTTTGTTTCCGCCCCCATACATGCAACTATATCGGGTAAAGTAACCAAGATCGAACCCTATGAACACCCTCTAGGGCGTCCGGTACAATCAGTTTTTATTGAAGCGGACGGTCAGGACAGCTGGCATGAAGCTGGAGGCGGCACGCAGTCTTTAGCGGATTTGGACGCTGGGGAGATTAAAAAGATTATTCGCGAAGCAGGGATCGTTGGTCTTGGTGGGGCTGCTTTTCCCACGCATGTGAAGATTTCTCCTCCTGCAGATAAGCCAATAGACACAGTAATTGTCAATGGCGCTGAATGCGAACCATATCTTACGGCGGACCATCGGGTAATGCTCGAAAGGTCCGAGGATGTTGTTTTTGGCCTGAAGGCGGTTATGAAAGCCCTTGACTGTAAAAAGGGTTATATCGGTATTGAAGATAACAAGCCCGATGCGATCGAAGCCTTGCGGGAAGCTTGTGCAGAAGAGGAAAATATTGAAGTTATCCCTTTACATACAAAGTACCCCCAGGGTGCGGAGAAAATGTTAATCGAAGTGATTACCGGCAGGCAGGTTCCTTCAGGCGGTCTGCCGATGGACGTCGGTGTGGTTAATCAGAACGCAGGGACATGTGTGGCCATTGCTGAAGCGATTAAGGAGGGACGTCCGCTAGTAGAGAGAGTGGTAACGGTAACCGGACCAGGAATCGAAAAACCGGCGAACGTAAAAGTACGCTTGGGAACGATAGTAAGAGAAGTTATCGATTATTGCGGAGGTATGAAAGAGGATACCCGCAAATTAATTCTGGGCGGTCCGATGATGGGTCTAGCACAGCCGACAGCAGATATTCCCGTCATCAAAGGGACTTCCGGAATTCTGGTCTTAACAGAAAGGGAAGTCGTTGTTTCTGACATTCGTCCTTGTATCAAGTGTGCCAAGTGTGTTGATGTCTGTCCGGTTAATATTTTGCCTAATTTTCTCGGTCTTGCCGGCGAACAGGGGCTTATTGAACGCAGTGAAGAGCTGAATGCTCTCGACTGCATCGAATGCGGCTGCTGCACCTACATCTGTCCGGCGAAGAGGCCGTTGACCCAGTGGATAAGAATTGCGAAAGCAGAGATTACAGCGCGTAGGAATAAAAAATAATGTAGTGTTTTGTGACTGGAGGGATTAACAGATGGAAAACAAGTTGATTGTTTCATCATCTCCTCATACGCGCACACCGGAAACCATTGAGAGTATCATGACCGATGTGTTGATCGCGCTTTTCCCGGTAGCCTTGGTGTCTGTTCTCCTTTTTGGTTACCAGGCGCTGCTCACCATCGTCATCGGCACCCTCGCCGCGATGGTCACGGAGGCGCTAATCTTGCGTAAAAAAGATATTTTTGGAGATGGTAGTGCCGCTGTAACTGGCCTTTTATTAGCTCTTACTCTTCCCCCGGCCCCGCCCTGGTGGGTAGTAGTGATTGGATCAGTTGTAGCGATCGGTATCGGTAAACACGTTTACGGCGGGCTTGGTAACAACCTCTTTAATCCGGCCCTTGTAGGGAGAGCAGTGCTTTTGATCTCCTGGGGGACAAACCTTGCTGGTGATGTATGGGCCCTTCCGCAGCCTTTTGCTTTTACCGCTGATGTGAGCGCGGTAACTGCCGCAACGCCGCTGGTGACCCAGGACGTAACGCTTTTTGAACTTTTCCTCGGTAATATAAACGGCTCTCTAGGTGAGGTATCGGCCTTGGCTTTGATCATTGGCGCCCTTTGGCTATTTTATAAAGGGCATATTGACTGGAGGATACCAGGAGGCTTTATTGGCGCAGTATTTGTACTCGGTTTCCTGCTTGGCGGCGGTGCATACGAAAACGCCCTGATGACTGGTCTCTTCCATGTGTTAGCCGGGGGAGTGTTGCTCGGTGCCTTCTTTATGGCTACAGATATGGTGACCTCTCCGGTAACGCCACGTGGTAGGCTTATTTATGGTATCGGGTGCGGTGTGGTTACGATGCTTGTCCGTCTATACGGCGGCTATCCTGAAGGGGTAACCTTTGGTATTCTCTTGATGAACGGTTTGACTCCCCTTATTGACAACTTAACTGTTCCCAGGAAGTTCGGGGAGGTGAAGAAGTAATGAAAGATTCTGTAAGGATGGCAGTGACACTGATGGTTATTGGTATTATCTGTGCAGGGGTTCTTGGGGTTGTCCATGGAATTACCGCACCGATTATCGAGGAGCGGCAGGCGCAGGAATTTGAAGCAGCGATCAAAGAATTCTTGCCACAGGCCACCCAGTTCGAAGAAGAGGAGATCGAAGGCGTTGCTTTTGTTGTGGGCAATAATGATGCTGGAGAACTCGAAGGTGTAGTAGCCACAGTGCAGGTTTCGGGTTATAACGGCACTATTGAATATAATCTTGCTGTAGATGCAAATGGTGACATTCTCGGTCTACGTATTGTCAGTCATGAGGAAACGCCCGGTATAGGTGATATTATTGAGGAGCCCGAATTTCAGGATCAGCTAATTGGTAAAAATGTTGAAGATCCGGTAGAGATCGGCAATGATGTTGATACGATATCCGGTGCCACCTTTTCGACGCGTCCGATACTCCTCTCTGTTCGGGAGGTACTTAATCTTATCGGTGGCAACTTCCTCGGTTTGGAGATAGAAGAAGAGGCTGATCTCGACCTTTCGACAGTGGAGGATGGTATCTATACCGGTTCTGCACCTGGTTTCTCCGGGGATGATATAGTTGTTGAAGTTACGGTAGAGGGTGGTAAGATTACAAAGATAGAAGTAATTGAACACAACGATACACCGGATGTTGCTGCGAAAGCAATTGCGGAGATGCCTAACCGTATAATTGAGGCGCAAAGTATAGATGTTGATCTTGTCAGCGGCGCTACTTACAGCAGTGAGGGAATTGTTAACGCTGTTGTTGATGCTCTAAGCAACTAATTGGAGGTGTAAGAGATGAGTCTCATCAAACAAGATCTTACCAGGGGTATTATTCATGAAAACCCTACTTTCAGGCTGCTCTTGGGGATGTGCCCCACTCTTGCTGTTACTACGCTCGTAATTAACGGGTTAGGGATGGGTTTGGCGACAACATTTGTGCTCATCTGTTCCAACTTAGTGATCTCTGCTGTTCGCCAACTGATTCCTGATCGGATTCGTATACCTTGTTTTATAATGATCATCGCCACTTTTGTGACGATAGCCGAAATGTTGCTCAGGGCGTACCAGCCTGACCTATATGCTGCTCTCGGGGTTTTTATTCCCCTGATTGTTGTTAACTGCATAATTCTCGGTCGGGCCGAGGCTTTTGCCAGCAAGAATCCCCTTGGCCGTTCGCTGATCGATGGACTTGGTTATGGTGTTGGGTTCACGCTTGCTCTGCTGATTCTTTCGGCTGTGCGTGAACTGCTTGGCAAGGGGACGCTGTTAGGGATAAATATTATGGGCTCTGCTTTTGAGCCGATGTCCATATTCGGACTGCCTCCGGGAGCTTTTATCGCCCTCGGGCTGCTGCTTGCCCTGATGAATGTTGTTTCCCGCAAGTTAGGAATTGACTAATATTAACATTGCATTTTCACGCCAGTTCGTATTATGCTAATGATAGGAGGGGACAATTTGGAACGCTTGATTGCGCTGATATTTCTCGCTATCTTTGTTGACAACTTTGTCTTTATGCGCTTTTTCGGGATTTGCCCTTTCATAGGGGTTTCTCGTAAAATTGAGACTGCCATCGGTATGGGGATGGCCGTTATCTTTGTGATGACGATGGCTTCCTTAGTAACATGGTTTATTTATCATTTAATCCTTGAACCCTTTGCTCTGCAGTACCTGCAGACCATCGTTTTTATTCTGGTGATCGCCTCCTTGGTACAGTTAGTAGAGATTGTATTGCGCAAAGTTAGCCCTGCACTTTACCAGGGGCTGGGTATCTTTCTTCCGTTGATCACTACCAACTGTGCAATCTTGGCGGTAGCCCTTTTAAATATTTTAGAAGAGTTTACCCTCATTGAGTCAATTGTCTTTGGTTTTGCTGCAGCAGTTGGCTTTACGCTGGCGTTGGTGATCATGGCCGGTTTGCGGGAGAGGATGGAGTTTACTTCAATCCCTAAAGCTTTTCAGGGCTCGGCGATTACTTTAATTACTGCTGGGATCTTGTCAATTGCTTTTATGGGTTTTCGCGGGATGATGTCATTATAAAAAGAAATATTCAGTGCTTTTTAGGAGGTGAGCGAAGATGCAAATAGTTGCTGCTATTTTGACCCTTGGCGGGTTAGGTCTAATTTTTGGAGGATTGTTGGCGCTGGCAGCACAGCGCTTTGCTGTAGAAGAAGACCCACGCGTTGCGCAGATTGAAGAAGCCCTTCCCGGTGCTAACTGCGGTGCCTGCGGCTATGCCGGCTGCGCTAACTTTGCTGAAGCTGTAGCGAAAGGAGAAGCTGAACCTACAGGCTGCATTCCTGGCGGGAAAGATACTTCCCAAGCTATATGCAAAATTCTAGGAAAAGATGCTGAAGGTAGTGAGAGCTGTAGACAGGTAGCAGAGGTTGGCTGCATTGGTGATAAGGAGACAGCGAAGGATCGCTTTCAATATGATGGTGTTAAAGATTGCCGGGCAGCGCAGATGTATAACGGTGGATTTAAAGGCTGTCCATACGGCTGTCTGGGTTTAGGCACTTGTGCTGCGGTCTGTCCTTTTGAGGCGATTGCAATGAATGAAAAAGGATTGCCCGAGATTGACGAGGAACGTTGTACCGGCTGCGGGATCTGTGTCAATCAGTGCCCAAGAGGCGTGCTGCGCTTAAAGGATGCTGATCGCAAGGGACACGTAGTGCTTTGCAATTCCAAGGATAAGGCAAAGATCGTGCGCAGCGTCTGTGATGTTGGCTGTATCGCCTGTAAGGCCTGTGAAAGAG
>JAAZDR010000004.1 GCA_012512705.1 Bacillota bacterium | reverse complement strand
GCATGCACGACTTGTTCCAGTTGAAGATAGAGATGAAGTGCAGGAAGGCGACCTTGTGCTAATTGATTTTACCGGTTATATTGATGGAAAGCCGTTTGAAGGGGGGCAAGCCGAGGGATATTCATTAGAGATTGGTTCAGGAAGCTTTGTCCCGGGTTTTGAAGAGCAGTTGGTGGGAGCGAAACTCAATGAAGAGAAGCGCATTGAAGTTATTTATCCTGAAAAATATTATAAAGAAGAGCTTGCTGGCAAAGAGGCAGTTTTTGATGTTAAAGTAAAAGAAATTAAAAAGAAAGAGCTGCCAGAGCTTGATGACAGCTTTGTCAAAGAAGTCAGCGAGTTTGAGACCATAGAAGAATATCGTCACGATATCGAGAAAAAGCTTAAGGAAGAGTTAGAGAGCCGAAAAAAAGCAGAGCTGGAAATTAAGCTTATAGATAAGATAAGCGATGGTTCTGAAGTAGAGATCCCAGAAGTTCTTGTCGAACGTCAGCTGGAGCGCATGCTTATTGATATGGATCAATACCTGCGGTTGCAGGGCTTGGATCTAGAGAAATATTTGAAGATGTCTGGTCGTGAAATTTCCGATATTAAAGCGGAGCAGCGTGCAGAGGCTGAAAAAAGGGTCAAGAGAGACCTTGTTTTAGAAGCGATCATGAAAAAAGAAGGAATTGAAGTTGAAGTTGATGAACAAGAAATAGAAGAGAAAATTAAAGAGATCGCTGAGCATTATAACGGTGGAGTGGAAAAAGTTAGGGAATTTTTAATAAAACAGGGCCGTTTGGAAAAGCTGCGTGAAGAAGTGCGTTATCGCAAGACGATAGATTTTTTAGTTTCAGAGGCTACTGTAAAAGAAATTCCTGCTGAAGAAGAGAGTGCTTAATCCGGGAATCTTTAATATTAATAAGAGGAGGGAATGTGATAAGATGACTACCCTTGTCCCTATGGTGGTCGAGCAAACAAATCGCGGTGAACGAGCATACGATATTTATTCACGTTTATTAAAAGACCGTATAGTATTTATCGGGACAGCCATTGATGATACTGTGGCTAACCTGGCAATTGCTCAGCTTCTTTTTTTAGAGTCTGAGGATCCTGATAAAGATATTAACCTTTATCTTAACTCTCCTGGAGGCTCGGTTTACTCCGGTCTGGCCATATATGATACGATACAGTATATTAAACCCGATGTCTCTACAATCTGTGTCGGCATGGCCGCCAGTATGGGAGCAGTTTTGCTTATGGCGGGTACCAAAGGCAAACGTTTTGCCCTCCCTCATTCCCGTGTGATGGTTCATCAGCCCCTAGGCGGAGCCCAGGGCCAGGCATCAGATATTGAGATTCACGCTCGCGAGATTATCAGGATTCGTGAATCATTAAACCAGATAATTGCCAAGCATACGGGCCAACCGGTCGAACGGATTGCCAAGGATACTGACAGAGATTTCTTCATGTCGGCGGAAGCAGCTAAGGAATATGGTATTATTGACAAAGTTCTCGTAGAGAGATAGATGCTGACTAAAAATTTGAGGTGAAACAATGTTTAAATTCAGCGACGAAAAAGGACAGCTAAAATGCTCTTTCTGTGGCAAAACACAGGAACAGGTGCAAAAACTAGTAGCGGGCCCCGGGGTCTATATTTGTGATGAGTGTATTGAACTCTGTAACGAGATTATCGAAGAAGAGATGGGCGAAGACTTAGATTTGGGCTTGACGGAGCTGCCTAAACCGCAAGAAATCAAGGAAGTTCTTTCGCAGTATGTTATCGGGCAGCAGGAAGCGAAAAAGATCCTTTCCGTAGCTGTCTACAACCATTACAAGAGAGTAAAAGCAGGACAAAAAATCGATGACGTAGAACTGCAGAAAAGCAATATTATTCTTATCGGTCCCACTGGCGTTGGGAAGACTTTGCTTGCCCAGACCCTTGCCCGCATCCTAAATGTTCCTTTTGCTATTGCTGATGCGACATCGTTGACAGAGGCTGGTTATGTAGGTGAGGATGTAGAGAATATCCTTCTCAAGTTGATTCAGGCAGCTGATTATGACCTGGAGAAAGCAGAAAAAGGGATTGTCTATATTGACGAAATAGATAAGATCGCCCGCAAAACCGATAATCCTTCAATCACACGTGATGTTTCCGGAGAAGGCGTGCAGCAGGCCTTGTTGAAGATACTTGAAGGCACTGTAGCAAGCGTTCCCCCACAAGGTGGGCGCAAACATCCGCACCAGGAATTTATGCAGATCGATACTACTGATATATTGTTCATTTGCGGCGGTGCTTTTGATGGGTTAGACAAAATCATTCAGAGTCGTATCGGTAAAAAAGGTATCGGTTTTGGTGCAGACGTTCGGGGGAAAAGAGACGAAAATATCGGTGCGATTTTAAAACACGTCCTGCCACAGGATCTGTTAAAATACGGTCTTATCCCTGAATTCGTCGGCAGAGTCCCCGTCATAGCGACGCTTGATGCCCTTGATCGCGATTCCCTAATACGTATCCTTAGTGAGCCGCGAAATGCCCTGGTGAAGCAGTATCAGAAGCTTTTTGAACTTGATAATGTGACCCTTGAGTTTAAAGAAGCTTCCCTGGCCGCTGTTGCTGATGAAGCGATTAAACGCGGTACCGGTGCGAGAGGTTTAAGGGCGATCATGGAGGATGTTTTAATGGAGGTAATGTTTGAATTACCTTCTCGTGATGATATCAGCAAATGCATTATTACTAAAGATGTTGTACTGAAGCGGGAGAAACCGATTCTCGTAACTGGCGAAAAGCGGAAAAAGAAGAAAGAAGAATCAGCATAGTTTCTGTAAGCTCTATTTAAATTTAAACCCTCTAGTTTTATATTAATTTAGCTTATTTCCCTCTGGTGTTTTTGTCGCTGGTACCTATAATTTACTCACCATTGGTAATAATAAAGGAGAGTAG
>JAAZDR010000039.1 GCA_012512705.1 Bacillota bacterium | reverse complement strand
TGAAGGCATGAAGTATGGTGCCAGCCATCCGATAGGCCCCCTGGCACTGGCAGACTTAATCGGTCTTGACGTCTGTCTGGCAGTGATGGAGATTCTGCATGAAGAATTTGGTGAAGATAAATATAGACAATGTCCTCTTTTACGGAAAATGGTTCGCGCTGGTCTCCTGGGACGTAAGGCAAATAAAGGCTTTTACTGTTATGAATAAGGTATAGATAAGTTATAGATAGAAGTTCAAAAAAGTTTGACCGTTGAAGTTAAGCGCTTATAAAAAGGATGATAATTGAAAATGCAAGATAATAATAACATCTACAATGAGATCAAAAGAAGAATCATTGAACTCGAATACCAACCTGGGCAGCTTTTAAATGAAAAAAAATTGACCGAAGAGTTTAAAGTCAGCCGAACGCCGATCAGGGAGGCATTGTTAAAGCTTTCACAAAAAAAATTGGTTGAAATCGTTCCACGGGTAGGAACAATCGTTGCGCAAGTTGATATAAAGCAGATCAAATATATTTATGAAGTAAAAAAGAACCTTGAGGCGCTGGCTGCTGAGCTGGCAGCGCAGCGGGCGACTGAGGAGGAAATCGCGGAACTGTTAGAGATCGCAGGAAAGATGGAAAGCTGCGATGCTGTTGCTCATTATCGTGAGTATATACATTATGATCAGCTTTTTCATAAGGTGACGAGAGAAGCTTCTAATAATCCCGTGGTTATTGAATATCTGGAGGACCTGAACGCACAGACGGCACGTTTCCTGCGCTATGTGCAATTCGTTGTTGATGATCCTGAACGTCACAATCAATCGATCAAAGCAATTGCAGAAGCAATCAAAAACAGATATTCGCTCACTGCCAGTGAAGAAGCGGAAAAGCATTCTATTGTGACCTTGGAGCGCCTGTCAAAGATGGTCTTTCAGTAAGCCCTTAATTTTTGTAATTATATTCCATGGATATAATCAAAGTAAAATTTACAAAATAGTCGTAGGAGGTGTTTTAATATGGCTATACAGCTAACACAAAAAGAACGGACTCTTTTACAGGATCAGAAGAAGCATGAGGAAATTTGTATCCAAAAGTATAAGAACTACGCTAATCAAGCAAAAGATCCAGAATTAAAACAGTTATTTAACTCTTATGCGAAGCAAGAGCAGCAGCATTACGATACACTCAATCAGATACTCAGCGGGCAGGTGCCGAATATGCAGCAACAAGGGCAGCAGCAGGGTCAGCAACAAGTAGGGCAGCAGCAGAACTATCAGCCTCTCCAGCAGCAACCGATGGGAGGGGCGATGGCTGATCAGAGTGATGCTGATCTCTGCACAGATATGCTGATGACGGAAAAATATGTTTCTTCAACTTATGATACAGCAATTTTTGAAAGCGTCAATTCAGATATCAGGCAGGCTCTCAATCATATTCAAAAAGAAGAGCAGCAGCATGGTGAAGGGATCTTTAACTATATGCAGAAGAAAGGCTTGTATAATCCGCAGTAGGCGGGGTAAACAGTTTGAATGGCTCCCCTTGTAGCAACAGTAAAATCTGTTGCCGCAAGGGGAGTTTTTATTTGCAATTTCCAGGTTTGGCGAATCATTACACAAAAATAAAAATAAGCAGGATTGTCTGTGACAGTTCACGAATTTAGCTTATGTGCAAAAAAGCATTAGAGGCTGGTGGTTGTGTGAATAAGAAAAAGGTTTTAATTATAGACGATGACGAGCATATTTGCGAGCTCGTGCAGATAGCCTTAGAAGCTGATGGAATTAAGGTTGAGAAGAGTTTTGACGGTGATACGGGATTAAAAAAAGCGCTACAAGGGGATTATGATGCCCTAATTCTTGATCTTATGTTGCCTGGAAAAGACGGCTGGGAGATCTGCCGCAAAATAAGAAGCAGTGAGGCGCGCAGCATCCCCATAGTGATGCTTACAGCCAAGGGTGAAGAAGTTGACAAGATCTTAGGGCTGGAACTTGGTGCTGATGATTACATTACTAAACCGTTCAGCCCGCGTGAGTTAGTGGCCCGGGTAAAAGCTCTTTTGCGGCGTGCAGAGGA
>JAAZDR010000003.1 GCA_012512705.1 Bacillota bacterium | reverse complement strand
TTAGGCATTAAAGGGGCTGGGAAGGTTTATCCCTACTCTGATTTTATCGATCGTATCCACAAATTGAAGCGTGTGAAGGTGGCCAGCGACGAAAGTGGCTGCTGGCGAACTATTGAGCATTCTTCCGTTCATCAGCAGAGGTTTTGGATTATTAAATTCTCCGATATCCAGACGAGGGAAGAAGCAGAGAGCTTACGCGGTTCTTTAATTATGATTAAGCGCGAAGAGCGTATGGATCTACCCGAAGGGCACTATTATCTTGACCAGATTATTAACCTCGACGTGCATGAGCTTAACGGTAACTATTTGGGGAAAATAGTTGATATCTTACGGACAGGCAGTAATGATGTCTATATCGTAAAAAAAGACACTGCTTCTCAAGAAATATTAATTCCAGCCCTGAAAGAGGTCGTTAAAAAGATTGATCTAGAACGGGGTTTAGTAATTGTTGATTTGCCTGATGGTCTGTAGAGGGGTGGGATACAAAAAGCGATGAGAATGGATATTGTTACTATTTTCCCGGATATGTTTAAGAGCCCATTTGCAGAGAGCATTGTCAAGAGGGCATTGGAAAAGGGGTTGGTCGAGTTAAATATCGTTGACCTCCGCCGCTACACCCATGACAAGCACCGTCAGGTAGATGATGCGCCTTATGGCGGCGGACCCGGCATGGTTATGAAACCGGAGCCCTTTTTTGAAGCTGTCGAGGATCTAAAAAATCCATCTCTGAAAACTGTTGTAGTCCTGCTCTCTCCTGCTGGAGAAGTTTTTAATCAACGGATGGCTCGTAGTTTTTTGGCCTATGAACAAATAATTATTCTTTGTGGACGCTATGAGGGAGTAGATGAGCGTGTGCATCAGCACCTTGCCGATAAAATCGTCTCTATCGGCGATTATGTGCTAACGGGCGGAGAGCTGCCGGCAATGGTGCTTACTGATGCTCTTATCCGTTTAATCCCCGGCGTGATTACGGCCGATTCCACTGCTGAAGAGTCCTTTGCAGAAGGACTGCTCGAATACCCACACTATACAAGGCCAGCCTCCTATCGGGGGATGGATGTGCCTGCAGTACTTTTATCAGGCGATCACAAGCGTATTGCTGCATGGCGTAAAGAACAGGCTTTAAAACGGACCCTGAAATACCGTCCTGACCTTTTAGAGGATAATGGAAGCGGTGTTTTAGACTAGTATTTGCCATGGTTATTTGTTATAATTTTTGTGTTTGTTTGACAGGCTCCATTTTCTTTCATGGAAGGAGGGGAAAAATTGGATATTATAAAGCAGATAGAATCCCAACAGTTAAAAAGCGATCTCCCTTCATTTGCGCCGGGGGATGTAGTGAGGGTCTTTGTTAAGGTTGTTGAAGGTAACCGTGAACGCATCCAGGCTTTTGAAGGAACAGTGATAAAGAAAAACGGTGGCGGTTTAAATGCAAATTTTACCGTAAGGCGTATATCTTACGGTGTCGGTGTAGAGCGTACATTTCCTCTTCATTCTCCAAATATTGACAAAATCCAAGTCATCCGTCGCGGTGATGTTCGACGCGCAAAACTTTATTACCTACGGAAGTTGACCGGAAAAGCAGCTCGGATCAAGGAAAAGAGATAGGGTAAAGGACTGTTGGCAACAGTCCTTTTTTCCTAATAAGTAAGTAGTGAAATGAAAAGAGGATAGTTATGCAACGAAAAGGTGAATTTTGGGAATGGATCCGTTCGATCGTGGTTGCCGTTATTCTGGCCGTTTTGATTCGGATCTTTATTATTGAAATTTTTTTAGTTGAAGGAAACTCTATGTATCCAACACTTAAAGATAACGAACGCCTGGTAGTAAATAAGTTTATCTACCGCCTCCAAGAG
>JAAZDR010000038.1 GCA_012512705.1 Bacillota bacterium | reverse complement strand
TACCCCCATTTAGTATAGATTTTAACAGAAACTCTGAAGAAAAACTGTCTAAAAAAAATTATACCACAAAATATTAAGGATTGGCTAATATTTTTTAACTGCGCTCGCGCATCTCTCTTTAACCTTTTCTCTGCCGCTAACACCGGCTTCAGCAAAAGTAGCCATCTCCCGCAGAATGCGTGCAGAGGCCTCTACTAAATGCATTGCTAACACAGCACCAGTTCCCTCACCAAGCCTCATCTCCAAGTTGATATAGGGAATGAGCTCCAGATAATTCAACAACAAAGCATGCCCGGACTCTTGAGAAAGGTGAGAAGGGATTATGTATGCCGCAGCAAGAGGGGCAATCTTTATGGCCACGAGCGCTGCAACTGTAGAGATAAAACCATCTATGATTATCGGACAGCGCTCAGCAGCAGCACCCAGGATCAAACCTGACAAGCCGGCGATCTCCAAGCCGCCAACTTTGCTTAAAACTCCGACAGGGTCTTGTGGGTCGGGTTTATGTACAGCCAAAGCTTTCTTCACTACTTCCACCTTATGCTTGAGCTGTTGGTCATTAAGACCTGTTCCCCTGCCGACCACCAGCAATGGCTCATAACCGGTTAGCGCCGCCATCACCGCGCTGCTGGCAGCGGTGTTACCAATCCCCATCTCTCCGGTAGCCAAAAGTTTTACACCACTGCCCACTGCCTCTTTGGCAATAGAGATGCCCACAGCAATTGCTTCTTCTGCCTGCAGGCGGCTCATCGCTTCCTCCCGGACAAAGTTTCCAGTTCCGCACCTGATCTTTGCCCCGATAACGCCGGGCAAGTTGACATCTTCGATGACACCGATATCGACAATCTTCAGCTCTGCTTTCGCCTGTCGGGCTAAAACATTGATTGCTGCACCGCCGTTAACAAAGTTAGCGATCATCTGCAGCGTTACTTCCTGGGGATATGCGCTGACTCCCTCCTTCACCACGCCATGGTCAGCAGCCATAACGATTACTTTTTTACGACTGTTGACAGGGAAGAAATCCCCCGTAATACCGGCTAACTGCACAGCCAAAGCCTCCATGCGGCCAAGGCTCCCCCGAGGTTTTGTCAAACTATCTAGTCTCTCCTTGGTCCTGTTCATCGCTTCTTGATCGAGGGGCTTTATCTGTTTCAATACAGGAATTATCTTTTCATTCATTACCTTAGACATCTAACATCCCCTTTCTTTTAGCATAAAAAGACACCGAACAATAAAGCCGCCTCAGCCAGCTCGTCTATGGCCCCGAGAAGATCACCGGTTAGACCGTTAAGACGACGGGCAGCCCAGGCGGCAAAGAGGACTGAGATGATAGTTGCAGAACAGAATCCCGATAAAAACTGCGGTAAAAATGAACCAGCAAAATAGAAAAAACCGGCAGCAACTATGGTGACGATTAAAGCAGCACCAAAAAGCTGTCTGAAGCCCAGCCCCTCAATAAACTGCCTGCCGAGTCCTTCTTTACGGGCTGCTCCGAAGAGGGAACCGCTGAAAACCATCGCCCAGCGCCCGCAAAAAGGAAGACAGAAAACAACCAGGGGCAAAACAGAAGTCTTGATAGCCAGCAGCGCTCCAAACTTGAAGGCATAAAGAAACATTACGGCTGAAGCACCCATAGCGCCGATCACACTATCGCGCATAATCTCCAGCGACCGTTCCTTTTCCATTCCCCCAACCAGCCCGTCTGCCGTATCAGAAAGCCCGTCAATATGTAGCCCGCGGGTAAGAATAAAGTTAGCGATAAAAATAAGTCCAATCAGCGGCGCAGTGGGCAAAAACAAGCGACCGATAAAAACAATTCCTCCAAAAATGAGACCAAGAAGCGCTCCCACCAGGGGAAAGTATCCCGCTGCCGCGGCCAGCTCACCGCAACCAGTGATATTTTTCCCCCGGAGAGGGAGAGGGATAATCGTTAGAAATGTTAATGCGGTGCTGAAATTTCTCCATACTGTATTCACGATACCACCACCATTACTTAATTCTCAGGGGAATACCGCATACCAAAAGCCAGACTTCATCGGCAGCAGCGGCCAGAAGCTGGTTCCCTTTCCCCGCCAAATCGCTAAAAAGTCGCCCCAAAGGATTTTCGGGCACTATTCCCATTCCCACCTCATTCGTTACCACGAGTATATCTGCCGGACTGCTGCGCATTAAGGCAGCCAGCTTTTTTAAATAAGCTAGTATATCTGTTGTCTTGTTTTCTATTTGCTCCGAAATGACAACAGAGGGCTCTTCAAAAAGAACATTATCGATTTTCCGCAAAAGAAGATTACTGGTGAGGATTGTTAAACAGTCTAAAAGGATAAACGTCCCTTTTTCCCCTTCCTCTTCAATAACCAGATGGGGCCTGAAAGGCTCCTCTCTTGTGATAAAGTGCTTGGGCCGCTGCTGGCGGTGCGAGCGGATACGTCTCCGCATCTCTTGATCCTTCGCAGTAGCGGTAGCGATATAGACTACTCTTTTTTTGCTTTTCTGAGCATAATCTTCAGCAAAGGTGCTTTTCCCGCTCCGCACCCCACCGGTAACAAGAATGAATCGACCTCTCCCTTCTGCCATCCCACCCGCCTCCTTTATGCTCTTTATAAACATGGGAGTTCCTACTTTGAAGCCGGAGCCTGCGCAATGTTGCGGAGATATATGATTACAGCCTCTAGCTCCGCACCCCAGGAAGCTCCCTTACGCTTCATTTTTTTAATTATCCTCTCTGCCTTTCCCCCTGTGTAGTCCCTCTCTGCAGCCCTGCTTCCTTCAAGCAAAAAAACAGGTTTCCCAGTATCTAAAGCCTGCTCTACCGCCAGCAGGTTGCGCAGGTTGCCCTCGCCGAAAGGGATCGGCGGAACAACAATCAGCCCTGCTTCCTGGATTAGGCGCAGATGCTCAGCATGAGCTTCATCAGAAATCTGCGAAAAAGGAGGAGCAACAACTACAGGAAGGTGATGATAGACGGCGTAATGGTAGCTGCTGTCCTCAGTGCTCACCGGGCCAACGGAAAGGCTGTAACCGTTTGTCCGCAGGCTTTCGAGAACCGGCAGCGCTTCTGCACCGCCACCGATCACATGTACCCGCATTTTTTTCTTTTTTTCTTTTAGCGGATACTGCTTCGGGACGCATACCTGCAGCTGCCCGTGCAGAGGATGGCGATAGATCACTGCCGGCACGCCATAAGAAGCCTTAATATTTTCAGCTGTAATAACTTCCTCTGCACTTCCGGCGCTAAGCACCCTGCCGTTGGCAAGCAGGATGAAGCGATCAAAATACTGCGTTGCCAGGTTGAGATCATGAATGGCAGCGATAATCGTAATCCTTTTCTCCCTGTTTAGCGCGGCAACCAGTTCCAAAAGTTCACACTCGTAACCGATGTCAAGGTTAGCAGTCGGTTCATCAAGCAACAGCAGCTGTGGTTCTTGGCAGATTGCACGAGCCATGATCACACGCTGCCTCTCCCCACCGCTTAAAGTAGTAATTGAGCGACGGGCAAGGTGGGCAACCCCGGTCATCTCCATCGCCTGCCAGGCCAGCTTTCGCTCTTTCGCACCCTCGGTTTCAAAACGGCCAAGATGGGGGAACCTGCCCATGAGGACAATCTCTTCCACTGTAAAATCAAAATCAGCGTTGGTCTCCTGGGGAACAACTGCCATCGATCGCGCAATTTCACGGGATGTCAAACTGCGCATATCTTTGCCGTCCAGATATACCAATCCCTCACTGGGCTCGACCACCTTGCTTATACAGCGCAGCAAAGTTGACTTCCCGGCACCGTTCGCCCCGAGAAGCGCTACCAGTTCGCCCTGTTCAATCTTCATTTCAAGGCCGACAAGCACCGAGTGAGCATCGTATTGCATCTTCAAACCATGAACCCAGAGTTTCAAAGCCACTTTAAAAGCCACCCTTACTCCGCGCTATTAAAATAGCGCAATCTTTTCCGTTTTTTTAACAAGTAGATAAATAAAGGCGCACCGATTAAAGCGGTGATAATCCCAACAGGAAGCTCCGTGGGGGCAATTATAGTGCGCGCAAGGGTATCAGTATTGATCAGCAGGCTCGCACCCAAAAGCGCGGAGGCAGGAAGCAAAAAGCGGTGATCCGGCCCGATGAGCAGGCGCACAAGGTGGGGAACAACGAGGCCGACAAAACCGATCATCCCGCTTACCGATACCGCAGCAGCGACCAATAACGAGGCGCCAACAAGAATAATCTTTTTAACCTTTTCTATATTCGCCCCCAGATATCTCGCTGTCTCTTCTCCGAGCAACAGGGCGTTCAGTTCACGAGCATAAAAATAGATACAGCAAAACCCAACGAGTAAATAGGGCACCATAACCTGAACCTTCAACCAAGTGGCACCACTAAATCCCCCCATCATCCAAAAAACTACCTGGTGCAGCATCTCCCCGGAAAAAAATGTGAGCAGGGAGACGAACGCAGAGAGAAAGGCGCTAACAGCAATCCCGGCCAGCAAAAGGGTCATTACCGGGAAAACACTGCCGACACGTGCCATTTGATAAACTATTAGCAGGGTTAAGAGTCCACCGACAAAAGCAAATAGCGGTACTGCCCCCAATCCACCAAAAGAGAACATTGTCTCTGAAAGGATCGCTGCCACCGCACCTAAAGCAGCGCCAGAGGATACGCCGATCACATATGGATCAGCCATCGGGTTGCGAAACAGCCCCTGGAAGGCTGCCCCAGCAACCGCAAGGGAAGCGCCTACCGCTGCCGCTAAAAATACGCGCGGCAGGCGCATTTCAATCATGATATCGCGGATTACTGCAGGGACCTCTATAGAAG
>JAAZDR010000037.1 GCA_012512705.1 Bacillota bacterium | reverse complement strand
GGAAGCACTAAAAAAAGTGAATAACGATCAGCAGGAGGCTGAAAGGGCGGTTGCTTCTTTTGTAGCAGGGGATTACGATAACCTGCATCAGCTGCTGATTAAAACAGAGCGGGCACAGCTTTCCCTGCAGCTTGCCGTGCAGGTAACGAGTAAGGCGATTGCAGCTTACCAGGAGATCTCACGGATGCAGATTTAGTTTTTCCGTTAATGGGGAAGAGGGATGCAGATGGCTCCAGGGAGCGAAAACAAAACCATATTTAACAAGGTGCGGAATGGCTGGCTTTCCCTGCCCCGTTCGCGACGTCTAGCACTGCTGGCCCTTTTGGCTGTACTTCTTCTGGCTGGAGGGCTCGCTTCCCTCTACTTTGGGCGTACCCGCTATGAGACTCTTTTTCGAGGGCTGCAGCCCGCAGAGGCCTCGGCAGTGATCACTGAGCTCCAGGAACAGGGCATCACTTACCGTATTGAGGATGGCGGAACAGCGATTCTTGTGCCTCAGGATCAAGTTTATGAGCTCAGGTTTAAGTTTATGGGAGAAAATCCCCAATTTGGCGGGGGAGATGGTTTTGCCCTTTTTGACAACAACAGCTTCGGCAGTTCCGACTTTGAGCGGCAGGTTAAGTACCAACGTGCCCTGCAGGAAGAGCTGCAGCGCACGATTACTTCCTTGGACTGCGTCAGCCAAGCACGTGTTCACCTCGTGCTGCCGGAGCCAAGTGTATTTGTTCGCGAGACGGCAGAACCTTCCGCAGCAATATACATTCGTTCTAACCCGCTCTCCCCGGTAACAGAGCAGCATGTGCGCGGCATCGTCAATCTTGTTGCCGGCAGTGTCGAGAACTTGAAACCGGAGAATATTACGATCATTGATTCCTCTGGCGCGATACTATACGACTTCCTGGAAGATGAACAGCTGCATTTTGCTTCATCAGGGCAGCTTAAGCAGCAGATTGAAATCCGCCGTGAGTTTGAAAAAGAGCTGGAAAAACAGGTAACAATGATGCTCGAGCGTGTCTTCGGTTCTGGAAGGGCGATCGCTACGGTCAGCGCTGACCTTGATCTTGATACCTTGGAGCGCACGGTAATTACATACGATGAGCACGAACCAGTGGCGCGCAGCCACCAGATTATCGAGGAAAACCGTGATGAAGAAGGCGCTGCGGAGGCAGAAGTAGGGGAGAGCAACTACCCCGGTTATGCCAGTGTTTTGCCAGGAGGGGAAAGCAGCTATGAATACCGTGAAGAGACGGAAAATTACGAAGTGGGCGAAAGGGTAGAACACAGGATTGTAGCTCCGGGAACAATTCGGCGCCTTTCTACGGCTGTGGTGATCGATGATGGAGAGCTGACACAAGGTGAAATAGAGCGGGTAAATGAACTGGTCGCTTCAGCAATCGGTTTTGTTCCGGAGCGAGGCGATGTGATCAGTGTACAGGGAATGCCTTTTGATACTTCGCAACAAGAAGCGATGGAAAATGAGCTTGCACAGCTGGAAGAGCGGGAAAGACAGGAGAGGTTTTACCGTTATGCTTTGCTGGTGGGCATAGCGCTATTAGGTCTAATTATCTTTTTCTTCTGGAGACGCCGCCAGCAGCCAGCTGATGAGCCAGCGCTGGCTGCTGAAAAGGCAGATGAAAGGATGATACCAGAGCTCGAACAGATCATGATCGAACCCGAGATTCCCCCGCGGGATGAAAAACGGCAGCGGGTCAAAGTAATTGCGGAAAAAGATCCGGAGGCAGCAGTTTACTTGTTAAGAACATGGCTTTCAGAAGATTAGGGTGAGCGATAATGAGTGTAAAAAAATTAACAGGCCTGCAAAAGACAGCGATCTTTTTAATTGTTATTGGTCCGCAGCTGGCGTCAAAGCTGCTGCGTCAATTTCCTGAAGCGGACATTGAAAGGATCTCCATGGAGATCGCCAATACAGGCAAGGTTGATGTGGAAACAATAGATGAAGTCCTCGATGAGTTTGAAATTCTCAACGAGGCGCGGCGTTATATGCTTGACGGGGGGATGGACTATGCGCGGGAGCTTTTGGATAAGGCTCTCGGCCCCCAGAAGTCGCAGGAGATCATTCGCCGCCTTAAAGAAGCGGCTAAAGTTAAACCATTTACCTTTACCCGCAATGCTGACCCGCGCCAGTTGGTAAATATAATCTCCCAGGAGCACCCTCAGACTATAGCTTTGATCCTCTCCTATCTTGATCCTAAACAGGCTGCTGATGTCCTGGCCAACCTGCCGGAGGAGCTGCAGGGGGATATCGCCCGCCGTATAGCGGTGATGGAGCGCACTTCGCCGGAGATCCTTAAAGGCGTGGAAAAGGTGCTTAGGAACAGACTTTCTACTGTTATGCATCAGGGTTTTACAGCAGCCGGCGGTATTCAAGCTGTGGTTGATATTCTCAATCAAGTGGACCGCGGTACGGAGAAGCTGATCCTTGAGGAGTTGGAGAAAGAGGATGCAGATTTGGCAGACGAAGTGCGGCAGCGGATGTTTATCTTTGAAGATATTATCACTCTCGATGATTCCTCAATCCAGCGTGTACTGCGGGAGCTCGACAGCAAAGATCTGGCTCTGGCGCTGAAGGGTTCCAGCGATGATGTTCAGGAGCGTATCTTCCGCAACCTTTCTAAGCGCGCTGGAGAAATGCTTCGTGAAGATATGGAATACATGGGACCTGTTCGCTTGCGTGAAGTGGAAGAGGCTCAGCAGAAAATTGTCGCCATTATTCGCAAATTAGATGAAAACGGCGAAATAATTCTTTCTCGGGGTGGCGAGGATGCTATTATCTACTAAGGTTTTTAAAAGAGTGGAGGTGCAGGGAGCACGCCTGTATACCGTAGATGATTTTCCGCAAAAGGATAAACCCGCGCCAGAAGCGACTGAGGGTGAGTCAAAAGGCAAAAGAGGCCCTGCTTTTACAAGGGAAGAGCTGGCACAGCAGGAAGCGGAACGTATTTTAGAGCAGGCGCAGCAGAAGGCTGAGGCTCTGTTCGAGGAGTACAGGCATCGCGGCTGGGAGGAAGGCTATCGGGAAGGGCAGAGGCAGGCGCAAGAAGAGCAGGCCAAATTTACTGCTCGCCTGCAAAAGGAGCAGCAAAAGGCAGCAGAGACGCTGGTAATGCTTCTCCGCTATAAGAATGAGATTGTTAAAGAGGCAGAGAAACAGCTCGTTGATCTCGCGGTGGAGATTGCCGAAACATTGATCGGCCAGCAGCTACAGCTGTCGCCAGAAACAGTAGTTGAGATCGCGCGACAAGGGTTGGAAAAACTTCTGGACAGCCAAAAGGCAGAGAGCCTCAGGGTTTATTTAAACCCCGAAGACTATGCCCGGGCGCGCGAACAGCTGGCTTCCCTGCAGGAAAAACTCCCATCAGATATGGATTTTGAAACGAGGAGCGACCCCACCCTTTCCCGCGGCAGCTGCCGCCTGGAGACGGAGGAGGGCTTTGTCGAACTGCTGCTTGATCAGCAGTTGACACAGTTGAAGGCCCTTTTTTCCCGCTTCAACACTCTGGGGAGAAGTGAGCCAGAGGGAGTTAAAGAACCGGAAGCGCGAAGGTTAAGGAAGGTGAAGTAGTTTGCCGGCAGTGAACCTTGCCAGATATAGACCGCTGTTAAAAGAGTTGCCGCGAATTAAACCAGTAGGGAGAGTGCGCGATGTAGTTGGTCTCGTTGTCGAGGTCAGTGGAATCAATCCTTTTATCGGCGAAGTTTGTTATTTAGCGCCGCTTAAGGGAGAGCCGCTAGCAGCGGAAGTTGTCGGCTTCCGCCGCGGCTATACGCTTTTGATGCCCTTGGGAGAGCTGCAGGGTGTCAATCAGGGTTGCCCGGTTTATCCCAGCGGAGAAAAATTTCAAATTTGTGTCGGGCCCAATCTTTTAGGGAAGGTATTCGATGGGCTTGGGCGGCCCCTCGATGGAACGGAGGCAGTTTTACAGGGGGAAAAGGTTCCGGTAGAGGCCGATCCGCCAAACCCGCTCTCTCGTCGGCCCGTAGATGAACCTTTAGTTACCGGCATACGCGCTATTGACGGTTTGCTCACCTGCGGGCAGGGGCAGCGTGTGGGCATTTTTTCAGGCAGCGGGGTCGGTAAAAGCACACTCCTGGGGATGATCGCTCGTAACAGCGAGGCAGAGGTCAATGTGATCGCCCTTATCGGTGAACGCGGGCGCGAAGTTGGTGATTTTTTGCGTTATGACCTTGGTGAGGAAGGGTTGCGCCGCTCTGTGGTCGTCGTCTCTACCTCTGACCGCCCGGCACTGGAAAGGGTGCGCGGGGCACTGGTGGCGATGACAATTGCCGAATATTTTCGTGCTCAAGGGAAAAAAGTGATTTTAATGATGGACTCTTTGACGCGGTTGGCGATGGCGCAGCGTGAGATCGGTCTTGCTGTGGGAGAGCCGCCAGCGGCGAAAGGTTATACTCCTTCGGTGTTTGCCTTACTGCCCCGTTATTTGGAGCGTTCCGGAACTGCAGGCAGGGGTTCGATTACCGGTTTTTATACTGTTCTAGTTGATGGAGACGACCTGAATGACCCGATTGCCGACGCTGTGCGCGGTATTCTTGATGGGCATTTCGTTCTCAGCCGCCGGATTGCTGCGCAAAACCATTATCCAGCGATCGATATTCTTCAGAGTAACAGCCGATTGATGCCCCGCCTGGCAGATGCAAAACATCAGCAAGCCGCGGGGGAGGTACGCAATCTTCTTTCAATCTATGAAGAAGCAGAGGATTTGATCAATGTCGGCGCATACAAAAAAGGCAGCAATGCGGCAATTGATCGCGCGATCGAGCGCCGTCAGGCTATTTTGGAGTTTTTGCGCCAGGAAGCAGAGAAAGCTTACTCTTGGGAAGAAACACTCACTGCACTGAATAGTTTGTTAGATTCCTAAATAATCGAGGTGATTGATTGTGCCTTTCCATTTTCCACTCCAACGGCTCCTTCGCTATCAGAAGGGACGAGAAAAAGAGGCGCAAGAGCGGCTTTTTGCCCTCCAGCGTTTAGCACAACAG
>JAAZDR010000036.1 GCA_012512705.1 Bacillota bacterium | reverse complement strand
CTCATAGGCAATTCCCCTACCGTTATCGCACGGGTTAAATTCTGTATTACTGCTGGTTTTTCATGGCCAAAATTGCTGGTTTTTTTGTGACCAAAAATACTGTTTTTCAAATGACCATTGACAAAAGAAGAATTGGACAGGTTCAGCACGATATACTTTAAACCAAAAGGTGAGAAAATTTATCAAGACAGAGCCGTATTAAATTACTTAATAGATCTGGCGGTAGAAAGATATAAGAAACTGGGGGATAAAGGTAAAACAGTACTTCAGCAGTTTAGGTACGAAGTTTATAAGGCTTTACTCATTCATATTGCAGATTACGCCCCTTGAAGACGCTGTCCTTCACAAGCTGTATGTATTTTTAACCTATCTGTTGAAAAAGCTGCCGAGGGGAAAAGGCTCAAGAGTTTTTTGGGAAATATAAAGAGCCTAGGTTGATTTTCTATGGTTTATTAGCAAACTGAACAAAAACCACCTTACAGATAGCATCCTGTTTAATATTACCTGAGTGGTCTTTAGTGATCAGTAGCAGATCTTGTATTTTTGGAGGACCAATGGGAATTATCATGCGCCCATCAGGTTCTAGCTGCTCTAGCAAAGTCGGCGGCACCTCTAAGGCAGCAGCAGCTGCAATGATTCGATCAAAAGGTGCTTCTTCAGCCCATCCGTTGTAACCGTTACCCAGTCTATAAGTAATGTTTTGATAGCCAAGATCTTCAAGCCGCTTTTGGGCGGTTTCTAATAATTTGGGTATGCGTTCTATTGTGTATATCCATTTACAAAAAGGTGCCAGCAGTGCTGTCAAATAACCAGACCCAGTGCCAATTTCTAGGACACGGCTGCCTGGCTCCGGGTCGAGCTCCATGATCATTTGAGTCACAAGGGAAGTCTGGGATATGGTCTGACCGTATCCAATAGGTAGAGGGATATCAAAGTCAGCCATCTTTTTAAAAGGTTTGTCTAAAAACAAAGCACGGTCCAACGACTTAAAATATTTTATAAAAGCTTGCCGGTCTACATGGATCACCTCGATAACTGCCTAAAATTTGTTCCTGGAAGAATTCCCCTCCCAATTCCTCCAGGACATTTTTAATGTAGTTACAAAAGAATCCTAATAAACAAGGCCTTCAGAGGTATTCATGGATGGATTCCTTCAGAAGCTTTTCTCTATCCTCCGAAGAGCGCTGTTGCAATAATCTCTTTTTATTATCTCTGCCTCCAATCATATTATACGCAGAGCCCTTCAAAGGTATAGCAACAGTAGCCTATTTGTTGTATTTTTTTATATCGTTTGCTACTGATTGATAGATTCAAATATTTTTGCAGTCGATACATTGTCTTAAGTTTATTAATTGTGATAGGATAAAAATATGAAGATTAAAATTATCAACAAAGAAAGAATAAAAGACCAATATGTTAAAGACGCTCTACAGGAATACACCAAACGGTTAAGCACTTACTGTAAAATAGAATACATAGAAGGGATAAAAAATACGAACAAAGAAATTAACGATAAGTCATATGTAATTAAGATTGCCAAAAATGGTGAACAGCTTTCTTCAGAGCAATTAGCAGAAAAAATTGCGCAGATGGGTGTAAGTGGTATTAGTCATATTACTATTTTATTAGGCGAAGATAGTGTCGAAGCAGGCTACGTATTATCTATTTCCCGGATGGATATAGATCTAAATCTTTTATTAATTATTATTTATGAACAAATTTATAGGTCGTTCCGCATTATCCACAATGCTCCTTATCACAAATAGAATGGGAGTCCGCATATAATCCCTTTCGGAAAACATATTTAATACCATTTCATACCCTGGGTCTTCGTAAGGGATGAAAAACTCTGGAACCTAGTATTAAGCCGCAAGCAGTGCAATAATGGTAAAAGAGATTAGAAATATAAATATTTATGAATGAATTTTACATGATGCATGACTTTTACTAGAGGGAGGAATGCCTGCATGAACAACAAACTAAGAGTAGCGATTGTTGGTTATGGGAATATCGGAAGATATGCCCTGCAGGCGGTGGAAGCTGCGCCTGATATGGAGCTGGCCGGTGTGATCCGGCGGAAGGGTTCTAGGGAAAAAGAAAGCCCCAAAGGGCTGGCCGGGATAACTGTCGTGGGCACGATTAATGAGCTTGAAGCAGTCGATGTCGCCATTGTTGCTACCCCAACGCGCCTCGCACCGAGAATTACCAAAGAGATTCTTGCTTTAGGAATTAATACTGTAGACAGCTATGATATTCACGGTAAACTTTATGACGTGAAGAAAGAACTGCATGCAGTCGCACAGGAAAATGGAAGTGTAGCTATAATCTCCGCCGGTTGGGACCCTGGAACAGATTCTATTTTAAGAGCGATGTTAGAGTTTATGGCTCCGAAAGGGATTACGGATACAAATTTTGGACCGGGGATGAGCATGGGACATACCGTGGCTGTGAAAGGTATTGAGGGAGTAAAAGATGCGCTCTCAGTAACGATGCCGCTTGGCAGCGGTGTTCACCGGCGCATGGTCTATGTTGAGCTGGAGCAGGGGGCTGATTTTGGCACGATTAAAAAAACAATTCTCCAGGATCCTTATTTTGTTAACGATGAAACACACGTTATTGAAGTGCCGGATGTGGAAAAGCTGATTGATATGGGTCATGGCGTCCTGATGGAGCGTAAAGGGGTTTCGGGTGCAACACAAAATCAGCTCTTTAAATACGAAATGCGGATCAATAATCCAGCTTTGACTTCGCAGGTGATGGTTGCTGCAGCACGGGCGACAATGAAGCAGAGTGCGGGGGCCTATACGATGATCGAGATTCCAGTAATAGACTTTCTCTATGGTGAGCGGGAGGAAATAATTAGAAGATTGGTATAGGGAGATATGGTCCTATTTGACAAATAATTTTGACAAAGGATGAGGGAAAAGATATAATTTTT
>JAAZDR010000035.1 GCA_012512705.1 Bacillota bacterium | reverse complement strand
ATCGAGGAGGCAGCTGTAATCATCGCTGAAAATTTCCGTGTGTAACCCTGTTTTTCCATCGCTGGAATAAAGACAGAGCCCAACGCTGAAACGTCAGAGATCGCCGCCCCAGTGATCCCGGCAAAAACTACGCTGGCATAGATATTTGCCTGGGCCAGCCCCCCACGGACACGGCCAACGATCAAATTTACAAACCTAATAATACGGTCGGTAATTCCGCTGCTATTCATAATTTCCCCGGCAAGGACAAAAAAAGGGATTGCCATTAGGACAAAAGAGTCGATTCCGGCATATACTCTGGAAGCAATCATCTGCAGTGATCTCCCCGCCATATAAACCCAGGCGGAAGAAATAACTCCGAGTGAGATCGCTACCGGCAACCCTAAAAGTAATAATAGAATCAGAATCGAAAACATAATCCCCGCTACTGCCATCTATTCTACCCCTCCCTCAGAGATAACCTTTTCGTCTTCTGCTTGAAGATCATATTCTAGCTCTTTTTGTTCTTCCTTTCCTGCAACAAACCGAACGAGAACTATAAAGCCCTGTATGAACAAGAATATACCACCAATCGGTATAGCGAGGTATGGCCAAAATCTGCTAATCTTGGTGGTTGCCGAAAATGACCGTAACCCAAACTTAGCATAATCAAAACCATAAATTATAAAAAAGACAAATAAAATCATTGCCACAATCGTATGGCCTGCTTTAAACCATTTTTTAAAGGAAATTTTATCGATCAAAAAATCTATAGAAACATGGCTCTGCTCATAGAAGACGATCGCTGCCCCCAGAAGTGCCATCCAAACCATCAGGTATTTTGCTATCTCTTCCGCCCAGGGCAGCCCGAGCCGTAAAACATAACGATAGAAAACTTGAGCCAGAACAATAACCGTCATAATGATCAGGAGAAATACGCAGGCTTTTTCTAGGACTGAGTTTATTTTGCTTCCTATGTTCTCAAGCTTCTCATAAAACTTCAAAAAAAAACCCCCTTCCCGATAATTGGAACTGGCAGCGCAACACCCTTAAATATGTAGCAGTCTTGCGCTGCCAGATTAGTTTTAGCTAAAGCAATATAACAAGGGATGGTTATTTGGTATAGCCAAGTTTCCTGTTTGCTTCCTCAGCAGCTTTTAGAATCTTGTCGATCCAGGCCGGATCATCAACATCTTCTTCGATAAACTTAATCACCGGTTCCTGGGTTGCCTGACGGAAGGCATCGATTTCTTCCAAGGTTGGCTCATAAATTTCCATATAATCGCTGAGGAACTTCAGACCGATATCACGATATACACGGCATGCACGCTCGCCAGCAATCCCTGCCTTTTCGCCAGCGCGAAGAATGATCTCTTGATAAGCCTTGGGAAGACTGTTAAACCACTCATCATTGATAAAAAGGTGCTGCTGCGTATAAACATGGCCATCAAGAATCAAGTAATCCTGCACTTCATGGATCGAACCGAGAATAATAACCGGAACAGAGTTGTCGTGGCCGTCTACAACACCTGTTTCTAGGGCAGAGTAAACTTCAGCCCAAGAAACCGGGGTTGGCGTTCCGCCAAGCTCTTCAACAATCGCCATGTGAGCAGGGATATCCATCGTCCTCATTTTCAAACCTTTCATATCTTCCGGTTTGCGAATGGGACGAACACTGTTGGTGAAGTTACGAAAACCACCGTTGTCCCAGACACCGATTACCCGCAGCCCAGTCTGCTGCCGCATCTCCTCGAACATCTCCTGGCCAAACTCACCGCGGAATACTTCTAGAGCCTGGTCTACGGAATCAAAAAGATAAGGAACAGAGATAGTCTGGATATTGGGGTACACAATAGCAATGGTTCCCTCTGTATGAGAAGTAGAGGCCTCAATCTCTCCTGTCATCGTTTGCTCCTGTAGCTGCTCAGTATTACCAAGGGCACCACCGGGAGAGATCTCAACCTTGATCTTACCATTACTTTCTGCTTCTACGTATTCCTTAAAAGCTAAACTTGCGGCCTGAATATGCTGTGTCGGATCATCGATGTCAGCATGCGCTAAAGTCATCTGAATGTCCGGCAGATCGGCAAAAGAATCATCGCCGCCACCTTGCTCTTCTTGCTCATCTGGGCCATCTAGATCTGCAGGAGTTTCTCCGCCACATCCAAAGAGAGCCAACGAGAAAACGAACATTAAAACTAACGAAAAAATTAATATTTTTTTTCTGGACAATTAAACCCCTCCTAAAAAAATAAATAGTTTACTTTATAAAAAAAATTTCTTCTCCACCTCCTTCAGCACTAATAGTCCTACACAAACGTTAGGTGGTTAGACTCTGGGAAGAATATTCTGAAGTTACTTATTCGCTAGAGTAAGACAAAATCCTGCTTTTTTTTAAATGTTTTCTAAAAAGCAATTATTCACTCATATAAATCTATTACCTAAATCTATTACCTAAGATAAAATGATTATGACAAATTCGCATTAAATCTTATTCTGCTCAGTAAGGATTTGCAAAAGCTTTTCAGAAGAGAATTGAACGTAACGCGGGCATTTTTGCTGTCGCTCTTTATCCTCAGCTTACTTAAAAAAATGCTGAGCCGCCTTAAAAAAGGCGGCCAGCAAAAGCATCTTCATAAATTTTTCTAATGTCTTCACTGGAAGTTTTGCGGGGGTTGACAAAAACATTCCCGCTCTTCATCGTGTCTTCAACCAGTTTGTCCATAGCAGATTCATCAGCACCGACATCTTTTAAGTTAGTCGGAATGCCGATATCCTCAGAAAGCTTAGCAACAGCCTCTGCAGCTTTCAGAGCGCCTTCACGATGCGGCAGGCCATAGACATCCTCACCTAATGCTTCAGCGACACGAACGAATTTATGCGGCGTAGCAAGCGCATTGTACTTTATCACATAAGGTAAAAGAACCGCGTTCGCCATGCCATGCGGAATGTGGAAAATGCCTCCTAAAGGATGTGCCATCGCATGGACATTGCCTAGGCGGGCGTTAGAAAAACAGGCGCCGCCAAGGAGACTGGCCAGCATCATCCCATCCCTAGCTTCTGGATCGTCACCGACTAGGACTGCCCGACGCAAGTATTCGCCAACGAGCCGGATAGCCTCTAACGACCAAGCCTCGGTCAAGAAATTTGCAGTCCTGGAAACATAAGATTCTAAGGCGTGGGTAAGAGCGTCCATACCGGTGGAAGCGGTTAATCCAGCAGGCACAGTTACTGTTAGTTTAGGATCAACTATAGCGATGCTTGGAGCAACCTCTGGTCCACCTATTGCCATTTTAAATTCTCTTTCTTTATCAGTGATGACAGCAAATGTGGTTACCTCACTGCCGCTGCCAGCTGTAGTTGGAATGGCAACCAAGGGTAACCCCGGCTTTTTAATTTTGCCTAACCCTTCATAATCATTAACCTT
>JAAZDR010000034.1 GCA_012512705.1 Bacillota bacterium | reverse complement strand
GGGCGGCGTTATTATGGACGTCACCACCCCCGAACAGGCTAAAATTGCCGAAGCTGCCGGTGCAGTCGCGGTGATGGCTTTGGAGCGGGTGCCCGCCGATATACGCGCTGCAGGGGGGGTAGCACGCATGGCAGACCCGGAAGTGATTCTGGCGATTATGGATGCGGTAACGATCCCCGTGATGGCAAAGGTGCGAATTGGCCACTTTGTGGAAGCACAAATTTTGGAAGCGTTGGGGGTTGATTTTATTGATGAGAGCGAGGTTTTAACCTCTGCTGATGAGCAGTTTCACATAGATAAACATAAATTCACGGTTCCTTTCGTCTGTGGGGCACGCGACCTCGGTGAAGCTCTGCGGCGGATTGGTGAAGGGGCGTCGATGATCCGTACTAAAGGGGAGCCGGGGACCGGCAATGTGGTCGAAGCTGTACGCCATATGCGGGTTGTTATGTCCCAAATCCGGCAGCTGCAGAATAAACCCGATGATGAACTGATGGCTCTGGCGAAGGAGTGGGCGGCGCCGTATGAGCTATTATGTGAGGTCAAGCGCTTAGGACGTCTGCCGGTAGTTAACTTTGCTGCTGGAGGAATCGCTACCCCTGCTGATGCAGCGTTAATGATGCAACTCGGTGCGGATGGTGTGTTCGTCGGTTCCGGCATTTTTAAATCTAAGGATCCGCAGAAGCGAGCGCATGCCATTGTGGAAGCAACTTTGCACTATGACGATCCTGTGATTTTAGCTAAGGTCTCAAAGGGTCTTGGTGAAGCAATGGCCGGTTTGGAAATTTCCAAGCTCAGGGAAGATCAGCGTATGCAGGACAGAGGCTGTTAGACCCGGTTATAAGAGGAGGAAAGGTAAAAATTTAAAATAGGAGTATTGTCGCTGCAGGGAGCGGTAGAGGAGCATATCGAAGCGCTGCAAAAGTACGGAGCAGAAGCCATACCGATCAAGAAGGCAGAAGGTTTTAAAGGGTTGGACGGGCTTGTAATCCCCGGAGGTGAGAGTACGACAATTGGCAAGCTAATTAACCGCTTTCAGCTGGCGGAGCCGATCCGGGAGTTATTTGCCCGCGGCAAGCCAATATTGGGCACCTGCGCCGGATTAATTTTTTTAGCCGCTGAGCTTGAGAATGAAGAGCCGCATCTGGGGCTGCTGTCTGTTAAGGTGCGGCGTAATGCCTTTGGCAGACAACGGGAAAGCTTTGAGACTAATATTGATATAGCGGCACTGGGCAGCGAGCCATTTCCCGCTGTTTTTATTCGGGCGCCGTATATCAGCGCCGTTAGTGAAGGAATTCACATACTGGCCGCTTATGAAGGGAAGGTTGCTGCCGTACGCCTTATGAAGGGAAGGTTGCTGCCGTACGCCAGGGAAATATAGTCGCCACCGTTTTCATCCAGAATTAACAGATGATCTTCGTCTGCATCTGTTCTTCTAGAAGGAGGATATATTTTACGATGACAAAGGATAAACGTGTTTATAATTTTTATCCGGGTCCTGCTACCCTACCCCTTTCTGTCTTGGAAAAGGCACGAATGGAGCTGACCAATTACCGCGGCACCGGTATGTCTGTGATGGAAATGAGCCACCGCTCTGCAGCTGTTGAAGAACTGATTACAAGTACGGAAAAACTTTTGCTTGAGCTTCTAGAACTTCCAGCTCACTACCGTGTTCTATTCCTTCAAGGTGGTGCAAGCACGCAGTTTTATATGGTTCCTTTAAATTTTCTTCCCGAAGGAAAATCAGCGGATTACCTTGTAACCGGAAATTTTGCGGAAAAAGCTTTTAAGGAAGCTGCTAAGATTGGTCGTGTGCGCGCAGCTGCAGATACGAAAGGCGACGCATACAGGAGCATCCCTAAATTAGAGGACATAAAACTCGATCCCGAAGCAGCGTATCTTCATCTCACATCCAATAATACCGTTTATGGAACCCAATGGCGTGAATTTCCCTGCTGCGGCGATATTCCGCTGATCTGTGATGCGTCCAGCGATATTCTCTCACGACGGCTTGATTTTACGCAATTTGTTTTGATTTATGCCGGTGCGCAGAAAAATCTCGGCCCTGCTGGGACGACGGTAGTGGTTATTCGTGAGGATCTATTGGAAAAAGTGCCACAAGAGCTGCCGAGTATGTTGCGCTACGATATCCATGCAGCCAAGAACTCGCTCTATAATACGCCTTCGATTTTTGCTATCTATATGGTGAACCTTGTTTTAAACTGGTTAAAGGATGAAGTTGGCGGCCTGGAGGAGATGGAGAAGATCAATCGGCGGAAGGCAAAGTTGATCTATGATGAGATCGATCAGAGCAACGGCTTTTATCGCGGCTATGCTGCAGCCGATAGCCGTTCACTAATGAATGTTACCTTCCGGTTGCCCGAAGAAGAGCTGGAGAAAAAATTTGTTGCTGCTGCCGAGGCCCGGGGGCTTGTTGGATTGAAGGGCTATCGTACAGTAGGAGGAATTCGCGCTTCGATCTACAACGCTATGCCAATAGAGGGCTGTGACTCCCTGGCGGAGTTTATGCGAGAATTTCGAGAAGAAAATGCTTAGCAGAAAAGTTTAAAGCGAGGTGTTAACAATGCTTTCCCGAATAGCCCGCGGTATCTCATCCTCACCCACATTGGCTATAAGCGCCAAGGCAAAACAGATGAAAAGTGAAGGGGTTGATATAATCGGCTTTGGTGCCGGTGAGCCTGATTTCGGGACGCCGCAGCATATCAAAGATGCAGCGATTCAGGCGATCAATGAAGAGTTCACCAAATATACACCGGTTCCTGGGATCCCGGAGTTGAAAGAGGCGATCTGTACCAAGCTAAAGAACGACAATGGTCTCCATTACGGCCCAGATCAGATTGTGATCAGCAATGGGGCAAAACACTCTCTGGCGAATGCGTTCGCTGTCCTGCTTGATCCTGGCGACGAAGTGATTGTCCCTGCTCCATACTGGGTAACCTACCCGGAGCTGGTTAAGCTCTGCCACGGCAAGCCGGTGATTATCGATACCACAGCTGAAGATGGTTTTAAGCTGACGGTTGCGCATTTAGAAAAAGCTGTTACAGCAAAAACGAAGGCACTTATCTTAAACAGTCCCTCCAATCCTACTGGTCGCATCTATCTAGAGGAAGAACTAAAGGCGATTGCTGATTTTGCTGTAGAAAAAGGGATATTTGTTATCTCTGATGAGATTTACGAAAAGCTGGTCTATGGGAAAAATAAACACTTGAGCATCGCCTCTTTTAATGATCAAATTAAGGCGCTCACGATCGTTATCAACGGAGTCTCTAAGAGCTATGCGATGACGGGCTGGCGCATCGGTTACAGCGCTTCCGCAGCGGAGCTTTCCAAGGCGATGGGTAATATTCAAAGCCATCAGACTTCGAATGCTAATTCAATTGCTCAGAAGGCTGCCCACGCCGCTTTAAGCGGCTCCCAGGACTGCGTGCAGGAGATGTGCCGTGCCTTTGACAACCGGCGTCGCTTCATGGTTGAGCGTATCCGCAAGATCCCACTTCTGGAAGCGATTGAGCCTGAGGGTGCCTTTTACCTTTTTGTTAGCGTAGAAGGGCTTATAAACCGCTCCTATGCCGGCAAGGTAATAACAGGCGGCGATGACTTTGCAGAGTATTTACTGGAACATTTTGCTGTGGCGGTGGTGTCCGGCAGCGCCTTTGGCGCTCCTAATTATATCCGCCTCTCTTATGCAACCTCAATGGAAAATATTGAGCGCGGTCTGGAGCGCATTGAAAAATTTGTCTGCAGCTGTACATAGGGGAACAGCCTATTTGGAAAAGGCCTTAAGGATATGAGAGATTTGTCAGTGATCTTTTCCTTAAGGCCTTTTTATGTACTTCTTTTTTGTGTACCTCTCTATTAGTCAGATGTTTGGTCGATCTAAAGGTCAGTTCCTGTTATAATTATGTAAGAGTAAATATGGCTGATGGCTGATAAGTATAATCAAGGGGGGCAAACTGTGAAACAAAAAATTCTTGTTGTTGAAGACGAGAAGACTTTATCAAAAGTACTGAAGTTTAATTTTGAGCGGGAGGGCTTTATTACCGAAATTGCTTTTACCGGCGAAGAAGCGCTAGAGAAAATTGAAAAAGATGCTCCGGATCTAATTGTTCTCGATATTATGCTGCCTGGTATCGATGGATTTGAGGTTTGTCGTCGCGTGCGCAAAAATCATGACATCCCAATTATCATGCTCACTGCAAAGGGGGAGGATATTGACAAGGTGCTTGGCCTCGAACTGGGGGCTGATGACTACCTGACCAAACCCTTTAATCCCCGTGAGCTTCTCGCGCGGGTGCGGGCTATCCTGCGTCGTTCTGCGCACAACAATACAGATAATATAAAAAAAGTGATTAAACTTGATACCTTGCGGATCGATCTTTTACAGCGTAAGGTCTACTTAAAGAATAAACAGGTTGATCTAACGGCCAAAGAGTTTGCTTTATTAAGCTTTTTGGCCTCTAATCCCGGGCAAGTTTTTTCCAGGGAGCAGCTTTTGGAACAGGTCTGGGGCTATAATTACTATGGAGATGCCCGTACAGTTGATGTGCATATACGACACCTGCGGGAGAAGCTGGAGTTAGACCCTAAAAATCCGGAGATGATCCTAACTGTATGGGGAGTAGGATACAAATTCAGGGAGGCGCGGTAATGTTCAAAACCTTTCGGGGCCGCCTTACTTTTTCATTTTTGGCGGTTATTCTAACGGTAATGGTTCTAATCAGTATTTTTCTCCTTAACCTTCTTGAACAGTATTATCTCGCCTATCAGAAGGAAATCCTGGTAAACTCGGGGAATTTGGCCGCCGAATTGTTTTCCGGCTACCTGCGTGGAGGAAGCGATCTTGTCTTGTTAAGCGGCCTGGCAGAAAACTTTAGCCGCCAGATCGGAGCGCGGGTAATTGTTGTTAGTAAAAGCGGAATGGTGATCGGCGATTCGGTTCGTGTCGGTGGACGCTTGGGAACTCCCCTGGAACGCGAAGAAGTGCTGAAGGCCCTCGAGGGGGGGACGGGGTGTAGTGTCCAGTACAGCTCCTTTTCAGAACAATGGGTGATGCAGGTGGCTGTGCCTCTAAAAGAGGCAGAAAGCATTAGCGGTGTTGTTTTCCTCTCTTACCCGCTAAAGGGTATCTATCGCATCTTGACAGAGGCACGCTATTATTTGCTCATCATGACATTAGTCGCTGTTGTCGTCGTTGGCGTACTGGGCGCGATTTTAGCGCGGTATTTCACTAGACCGATCGAAGAGCTAACACTAGCTGCGCAGGAGATGGCAAAAGGAAACCTGCAGCAAAAAATTAAGGTAGATTCACGTGACGAGATCGGCCGTATGGCTCAGCAGTTTAATATCATGGCCGAACGTTTAAATAAAATGACGAAGCATCTGCGCTCATTTGCGGAAAATGTTTCACATGAGTTGCGCACCCCTTTGACTTCTGTAAGCCTTTTAGTAAAATCTCTGCGCGAGTATTCCATGCCTGCAGAGCAGCAGCATGAATTTCTAAAAGATATCGATAAAGAGACAGACCGCCTTGTTCAACTGGTCGAGGATCTGTTGGATTTAACGCGCCTTGACAAAGATGAGACGTATATAAGAAAAGAAAAAGTGGACTTAAAGAGACTGCTTGTAGAAGTGGGTTCTAAGATGCGGCCGCGGGCCGAACGACAGGGACATGAGCTGAAGGTCGAGATTGAACCCGGCCTGTCTCAGGTCTGGAGTTCAGCGGAGCGTTTGAAACAGGTAATCTATAACCTGCTCGATAATGCTATTAAATACACCCCCGAACCAGGGAAAATCGAACTCTGTGCTTACTCTCAGGATGGCGAGGTTGTAATTAAAGTAGTTGACACTGGGCGCGGTATACCCTCCGCTGATTTGCCGCATATTTTTGAACGGTTTTATCGAGTTAACAAAGGGCGTTCCCGTGATTTAGGGGGGACAGGCCTTGGCCTATCGATTTGTAAAGAGATTGTTGAAGCGCTTGGCGGCAAGATCTGGGTTGAAAGTGTGGAAAAAGTCGGCAGTATCTTCTATTTCACGATACCAGAAACTTTAAGCTAATTTAACACAATCTTTATCGTAAATTAAGAATATTTTTTTATAATAGGAAGATACCTGTAGTCTGGGGTGATTGAATGAAAGCTGGCCGTTGGCGGGAGATTCTTATTTTGTTTAGCGGATTTTTATTAAGCACTTTTCTCTTTACAATTGTCGGGTGTCGAAATATACAAGGGGATCCCCCTGTGGAACCGGTTGTTCCGGAAGAAAACGGTAATAGGAGTTTTTTCCTTAAAGGGCGGTTTTCTTTTAACAATCCGGATATGAATATCTTCGACCTCTCTCTCGATCGGGAAGGTAACGCCATTCTTTTTGGCTCTTCAGCAGAGGTGGTCAGCCTACTCGATCGCGAGGGGAAACTGCGTTGGGAAATGCCCGTTGGTTCCTTGCCCTATAAAACAAAGATTACACCTGATGGGCGTTATATAGCGATCGGCACATCAGCGGGCACTCTTTATCTGCTGGAGGTTAAAGAAGAATCTGATTCTGCAGTAATAACCCTCTGGGAAAAAGAGCTTGAAAAAGAGATTCAACATCTGGCCATCTCTGAAGACGGTGAATTTTTAACCGTAGGCACAGGAACGGCAGAAGAGGGAAGTAATACGATTTATGCTTTTAATCGTGAAGGAGAGGAACTGTGGCAAGCGGAAAAAAACACGATTTGCAGCCTCGCGCTCTCCGCTTCCGGCAAGGATCTTTATCTTTCGGAGGTTGCAGAAGAGGGAACCCGGCTGGCCCGTTATGATAATACCAGCGGGGAACTGCTCTGGGAGAAGGAGGGCCTTGTTTTCGCTTCCTTTACTCCTGATGGAGAAAATTTAGCGGCAATTCGAGCAGAGCAGGTCGTTTATTTGGATAAAAGCGGTGAGGAGCTTTGGGCGCGCACCTTAGCCGTAGCTCCTACCCGGGTAGAGATGAGCAGAAACGGTGAATATATTGCTGCTTATAGTGAATTTGGTGGCGGTAAGGAAAACCTTTTTTTCTTTGACCAAGACGGTGAACGTCTTTGGCAAAAAAGGATACCTGACGGCTCCTTAATCTCTATTGCCTCCGAGGGGGAGCGGATCATCAGTGCCTCCTGGCGTGAATATAGCGATGATCTTAGTTCAATTATTGTTTTTAATAATAGGGGCGAGGAAGTGCAAACAATGGAGGTTGCCAGCAGGATTGATAAAATGAGTCTCACGGAAAATGCCCGCTATCTTTCTCTGGCTGGTCGCGATGGCAATATCTACATTTTTGACCTTTTTGCTCCACGCGAAGAACCTGATCGGGAACAGCGGCATGTTTATTATCGTCCGGTTAGCTCCGAGATCCATCCGGAGGAGACAAAGGTTACCTTGTACTTCTATGATCAGGATGCCAGAGAGCTGGTTCCGGTAACCCGTACAGTTAGCCACACCAAATCAGTGTTGCAGACAGCGATTAATGAGCTGATTAGCGGCCCTCGCCGCTATAGCAACCTCTCGCGACCGATCCCTAAGGAGTCAGAAATTGAAGTAAGCTTGGAAATGGGTACAGCATATATAAATTTGCCGGAAAGTCTCAGCAACCTTGGAGGCGCAACTCAAAATATCGGAATGATAAATTCGCTCCTGCATACTGCAAGCCAGTTTCCTTCCGTGCGCGAAGTGCAATTTTTAGTCGAAGGAGAGAAACGGGAGTATATAGGTGAAGGATTAGAGATTGCTGACCCATATCCGTCTGTGCGTTTTGATAAGGATGACATTGTCCTTTATCTGCCCTACGCATCTGGCGAACGCTATTATCTTCTGCCGCGTACTGCTGCCTCTTTGGGTATTAAAGCAGGCACCACCCCTAAACAGTTGATAGAATGCATACTGCAAGCAGCGCGTGTCTTAGAGCTGCCTGAACTAGGCGTACGCAGCGTAGAAATTGGTGAACAGGAAATTGTTGTCGATTTTGCGGACAATTTTCGGAAGCTATTCCCTGCGGCAGAGTTGGGAGAGGAAGCAGCTGATGAGCAGGAGAAGATGGAGGAGTCATACGCAAGGGCAACCTTGATTGTTGATGCGCTCGTCTACTCACTTGTTGAGAATTATGAGCCGGATCGGGTGAGGATTACCATTGAAGGCGAGCAATGGCCCCCCCCCGAAGGTTACCCACCCCTAGAAAAGACAGTTAAGCGTCCTTATTATATAAACCCTGAAAGTTAGCAGTGACAGCGATTTAGAAATTTTAGTTTCTTTGCTTGTTGTTTTCCGTTACCAGTTAGGTTAAAATGGGAACTAGATGTTGATTTGCAAGAGAAAAGGAGTAAAGGTTAATGCTAAGGTTTAAAGAAGAGGTTGCCTCAGTTCTCGCCCCCTTGATCGACTGGGAAAAGGAAGAAGTTTTTTCACGGCTGGAGATCCCGCCGGATTCAGAATTTGGCGACTATAGTTTCCCATGTTTCCCGCTGGCACGTGAGCTGCGGCAGGCACCAGCGAGGATTGCCGCTGAACTGAGCAACAAGCTGCAGGGTAAAGGACGTTTTCTAAAGAAAGTTGAGGGAAAAGGCCCCTACCTAAATTTTTACGTCGATGAACAGACCCTGGCAGAACGGATTGTCGCCGAAATCCTTAACGAGAAAGGAGATTTCGGTCGCAGTAGCGCTGGCAGCAGCGAGGTTGTTGTTATAGATTATTCCGCACCGAATATTGCTAAACCGTTTGGTATCGGCCACCTGCGTTCTACAGTAATCGGTGATGCACTCTACCGTATTTACTCTGCCCTCGGTTACCGCTGTATTGGCATTAACCACCTTGGGGATTGGGGAACACAGTTTGGCAAGCTCATCGTTGCTTATAAACACTGGGGTGAAGGAAAAGGGTTGCAAGATGATCCGGTGCGCTATCTTTATGAACTCTACGTGCTCTTTCATCGCGAGGCAGAAGACAAACCTGAACTTGAGGAAGAGGCACGTTTTTGGTTTAAAAAGCTTGAAGATGGTGATGCAGAAGCGCTCACTCTCTGGCAGCGGTTCCGCGAGTTGAGCCTTGCAGAATTCAAGCGGGTTTACGAATACCTAGGGGTAAATTTTGACTATTATTACGGCGAGAGCTTCTATAACGATCGCCTAGATGCTACGCTGGAGATGGTGCAACAAAAAAATATTGCCCGGGAAAGCGAAGGAGCACTAGTAGTTGATCTAGAACAATTTGGACTGCCGCCCTGCTTGCTCCGTAAGAAAGATGGGGCGACGCTCTATGCAACAAGGGATCTGGCAGCGGCAATCTACCGTTATGAAGAATATCGATTTAGCCAAATGCTTTATGTTGTTGGTGCGGAACAGAAACTCCATTTCCAGCAACTGTTCAGCATTTTGAAGCTCATGGGTTACCCTTGGGCTAAGAAGTGTAAACATATACCGTTTGGCCTGATCCGTTTTCCGGGAGGTCGAATGTCCACCCGTCAGGGAAAAACTATCTTTTTAGAAGATGTTGTTAACCGCGCGGTAGAACTAGCAGAAAAAATAATTGCGGAGAAGAACCCCGATCTGGAAAACCGTAAAGAGGTGGCTAAAATTGTTGGTGTAGGCGCGATCAAATTTGGAGATCTAAGCAACGATCGCATAAAAGATATTGATTTTGATTGGGAAAAAATCCTCGATTTTTCCGGTGAAACAGCCCCCTATATCCAGTATTCGCATGCGCGGATTTTCAGCATCTTACGCAAAAGCGGAGGAGTCTTGGCTTCGGCAGAGCTGCGAATTATCACAGAAGAAGAGCGCAGTCTGGTCAAAACTTTAGGTTTTTACGCGGAGAGCATTGAACGGGCGGCAGAGGCGTACAAACCCTCTATCCTCGCTCGATATCTGATTAATTTGGCAAAGGATTTTAACAGGTTTTATCATAACTGCTCGGTACTTGGTGCTGAGGAAAGCTTGCGTCAGAGCAGGCTTTTGCTCTGTGCGGCTACAAAACAGGTTTTGGCGAACGGGCTTGATCTTTTAGGGATCGGAGCTCCAGAAGAGATGTAAAGCCATATACCCTGTTGGATTAAATGTGGAATTCTATAAGAAACGAGGGATTATAGTTGCTTGATCTCAAGTTTGTAAGAGAAAATCCGCAGAAGGTTAAAGAGGCGATAGCACTTAAAGGTGATGCAGCAGCAGTTGATGAACTGATAGAACTTGATGCGCAAAGGCGGGAGATTCTCCAGCAGACAGAGGAGTTGAAACATCGTCGCAATAAAGCTTCCAAAGAGATCGCACTTCTGAAAAAAGAGGGTAAGGTCCAGGAAGCAGTAGTGAAGATGCGTGCTGTTTCCCAGGAGATCAAAGTAAAGGATGCTAAGCTGCGCGAAGTAGAGGAGCAGATTCAGAAGCTGCTCCTTTGTTTGCCCAATATTCCAGATGATGCAGTGCCTCGCGGTAAAACTGAGGATGATAATGAGGTCGTCCGTACCTGGGGTCAACCGAAAGAATTTAGTTTTCCCCCTAAAGCACACTGGGATCTTGGGGAAGAATTAGGAATCTTGGATTTTCAGCGGGCGAGTAAGATTACTGGTGCGCGTTTTACTCTTTACCGGGGGCTTGGAGCGCAGCTGGAACGGGCGTTAGTCAATCTTATGCTTGATTTACATACCAGAGAGCATGGTTATACGGAAATTTTTCCTCCATTTATGGTACATCGTGAGAGTATGGTTGGCACAGGACAGCTGCCGAAATTTGCCGAAGATGCCTTTAAAGTAGAGGGAACGGAATATTACCTTATTCCCACAGCAGAGGTGCCGGTAACAAACCTCTACCGGGGGGAAATCCTGGAAGAAGAGCAGCTGCCGCTCAAGCATGTTGCCTACAGCGCATGCTTTCGCGCCGAGGCTGGTGCTCACGGTCGCGATACACGAGGTTTGATCCGGCAACACCAGTTTAACAAAGTGGAGTTAGTAAAGTTTGTTCACCCGCAGGAATCAGATGCAGAGCTTGAAAAGCTTACCAATGACGCGGAAAAGGTTCTTCAGCTTTTGGGCCTGCCATATCGCGTGATGCTTATGTGCACCGGTGATTTGGGCTTTGCTGCGGCGAAAAAATATGATCTTGAGGTCTGGCTCCCTTCCTACAACGCTTATCGGGAAATTTCCTCCTGCAGCAATTTCCGTGATTTTCAGGCTCGGCGTGCGGGAATTCGTTATCGGCCGGCTAATGGAGGTAAAGCACAATTTCTGCACACACTTAACGGTTCAGGAGTTGCTATTGGGCGAACGGTCGCAGCGATATTGGAAAACTACCAGCAGGAAGATGGCTCCGTCCGCATCCCAGAAGTTTTACTTCCTTATTTCCCTGGTTTAAAAGAGCCGGTGATCCGTGCGCAATAAGGAGCTAAATAATTAATCTTCAAAGGAGCAAGCTTTACCGCCCTGCAGGGATTGAAAAGACGGTGGTTGTTGACAAGGGGAAGAGGGTTGTGGTATACTTTAATTCGCACCAGGGAGGGGTGTCCGAGTGGCTTAAGGAGCCGGTCTTGAAAACCGGTGACTCTGCAAGGAGCCGTGGGTTCAAATCCCACCCCCTCCGCCAACGAAGAGGGGTTCAAAAAAAGCATATGCTGGTTGTGGAGAGATGGCCGAGTTGGCTGAAGGCGGTCGCCTGCTAAGCGATTACACGGGCTAATACTCGTGTCGAGGGTTCGAATCCCTCTCTCTCCGCCATTAACGTGCGCCCGTAGCTCAGCTGGATAGAGTAACTG